>NZ_JBMDIQ010000017.1:0-122506 GCF_057808735.1 Chromobacterium sp. FG89
AATGCTGCGGTGCTCGCCGTACTACCGTACGGCTGCGCGTCTCGCTTCGACCTCGAGGCGCTCGCGACGATGACCGCACCAGTGTTTGACCTTAACTTCTTACCCGCGGAGCGCCGCTGATGAACTGCGTAGAATTCTCCGATAGCGAGCAACAGTCCACCGCGCTGGCCAATAGCGTGGCCTCGCGGCTGTCCGCCGCCATCGCCAGCCAGGGCGCCGCCGTGCTGGCGGTGTCCGGCGGCAAATCGCCAATCCCCTTCTTCCACATGCTCAGCACCATGGCGATAGACTGGTCCAAGGTGACCGTCACCCTGGTGGATGAGCGTTTTGTGCCGGACAGCCATCCGGACAGCAACGCCGCGCTGGTGCGCGTCCACTTGCTGCGCGACCGCGCCGTGGAGGCGCGCTTCCTGCCCCTGGTCGGCGACGCCGCGGACATCGACGCCGACGTGGCGCGCGCCAACGCCGCTTTCGTTCCGCCCACCGTCGCCATCCTGGGCATGGGCGAGGACGGTCACACCGCTTCGCTGTTCCCCGGCGCCGACGAGCTGGCGGCCGGCCTGGACCCGGCGTCCGCCGCCGCCTTCCTGGCGGTGACGCCCAAGACCGCGCCGCACCGTCGGGTGTCGATGAGTTACGCCGCGCTCTTGCGCGCCGGCTGCCTGATCCTGTCCATCCAGGGCGACAAGAAGCGTCAGGTGCTGGACGCCGCCGCCCAGGGCGTCAGCGACGCGCTGCCCATCAGCCATTTCCTGGCCCAGAACAAGGTGGAGCTGGATGTCTACTGGTCTGCCTGAGCAATGGCCGCGGCTGCTGGCCGACATCGGCGGCAGCAACGCCCGCTTCGCGCTGGAGACCGCGCCCGGCGTGATCGAGGACATCGAGGTGCTGCCCTGCGCCGGCCATCCCACGCTGCTGGACGCGGTGCGCGCCTATCTGGACCTGGCCGGCGCGCGCGCGGTCGCCCACGCGGCTTTCGGCATCGCCAATCCGGTGCTGGGCGACTGGGTGCAGATGACCAATCACCATTGGGCCTTCTCCATCGAGGCCACGCGCCAGGCGCTGGGCCTGACCACGCTGTTGGTGATCAACGATTTCACCGCGCTGGCGCTGGCCCTGCCGCATCTGCCGGCCAGCGAACTACTGCAAATCGGCGGCGGCGAGGCTGAGGCCGGCGCGCCGCTGGCGCTGATCGGCCCCGGCACCGGCCTGGGCGTGTCGGCGCTGATTCCCTATCCGGGCGGCCATGCGCCCTTGTCCGGCGAGGGCGGCCACGTCGGCTTCGCCCCGTTTGACGAGCGCGAGGCCGACATCTGGCTTTACGCGATGCGGCGCTTCGGCCACGTGTCCGCCGAGCGCCTGTTGTCCGGCTCCGGCATCCCCTTGATTTATCAGGCCTTGTGCGAGCGGGCCGGCGAAACGGCCGCGGCGCTGGACCCGGCCGAGGTCACCGCGCGCGGTCTGTCCGGCGCCTGTCCGCGCTGCCGCGAAACCCTGGAAGTGTTCTGCGGCATGCTGGGCGGCGCGGCGGCGAATCTGGCCCTGAATCTCGGCGCCCGTGGCGGCGTGTATCTAGGTGGTGGTATCGTGCCGCGTCTACGCGGTTTTTTTGAACAATCACCATTCCGCCGCCGCTTCGAGGATAAGGGACGGATGTCCGGCTATCTGGCCGCGATTCCGGTCTATCTGATCGTCAGCTCCTACCCGGCTTTGCCGGGCGTGGCCGCCCATCTGGCGGCCGAACTGGCGAGCGCCCGCGCCCGACTCCGGGCGCATCCTGACGACGGCGCGGCAGGAGAGTAAATACATGCTTGAACGTATCAGGAGCCAATTGGAGATCCTGTCCTCGGCCGAGCGCAAAGTGGCCGAGCTGGTGCTGGAACAGCCTTACACCGTGATCCAGGCGGCGGTGGCCGACATCGCCAAGAACGCCGGCGTCAGCCAGCCCACCGTGATCCGCTTTTGCCGCACCGTGGGCTGTTCCGGCCTGCCGGACTTCAAACTGAAGCTGGCCGGCAGCTTGGTCACCGGCGTGCCCTATGTGCATTCCAGCGTGCGCCCGGAAGATCCGACTTCGGAAATCGTCGCCAAGGTGTTCGACAACACCGTGTCCGCGCTGCTCAAGTGCCGCAACGACGTTAATCCGCAATCGATAGAATCCGCGGTCCGCTTGTTGACCGACGCGCGCCGCATCGAATTCTACGGCCTGGGCAACTCCGGCATCATCGCCGCGGACGCCCAGCACAAATTCTTCCGCTTCGGCATTCCCACCGTCGCCTATTCCGACACCCACATCCAGATGATGGCGGCCTCGGTGCTGGGCCCGGGCGACGTGCTGGTGGCGATCTCCAGCTCCGGCCGCACGCTGGAATTGCTGGAGGCCGTGGACGTGGCGCTGTCCGCCGGCGCCAGCGTGGTGGCGCTGACCACCAGCGGTTCGCCGCTGGCGCGCCGCTCCACCGTGGCCTTGATCGCCGACACGCTGGAAGACAATGAAACCTATAGCCCGATGATTTCGCGCATCGTGCATCTGGTGCAGATCGATATCCTGGCGGTGAGCGTGGCGCTCAAGCGCGGGCCGGGCCTGATCAGCCAGCTGGAAAAAACCAAGCACAGCCTGAAGAACCGAAGGCTGGACAACAAAACCGAAGAGGATTGACCATCATGAGCGAACTGACCGAACTACCGGCCTGGCAGGCACTATGGGACCATTTTGCCGAGGCCAAGCACCAGCACATGCGCGATTTGTTCGTCTCCGATCCGGAGCGGGCGGAGCGCTATGCGCTGGAGGTGGGCGGCCTGTTCCTCGATTACTCCAAAAACCGCATTACCGACGACACCCTGAAGGGCCTGATGCAGCTGGCGCGCGAAGCCGGGCTGCCGGCCAAGATCAAGGCCATGTTCAAGGGCGAGAAGCTCAACAGCACCGAAAACCGCGCGGTGCTGCACGTGGCCTTGCGCAACCGCACCAATTCGCCCATCCACGTGGACGGCGAAGACGTGATGCCCAAGGTCAATTCGGTGCTGGAGCGCATGGGCAAGTTCGCCCACGCGGTGCGCTCCGGCGAATGGCTGGGCTATACCAATCAGCCCATCACCGACATCGTCAACATCGGCATCGGCGGCTCGGACCTGGGCCCGCTGATGGTCTGTAGCGCGCTCAAGCCCTTCGGCCACCCGCGGCTGAACATGCACTTCGTCTCCAATGTGGACGGCGCCCAGCTCAAGGAAACGCTGAAAAAGGTCCATTCCGAGACCACGCTGTTCGTGGTGGAGTCCAAGACCTTCACCACCCAGGAGACGCTGACCAACGCGCTGACCGCGCGCGACTGGTTCTTGCAGCGCTCGCGCGATGAAAGCGCGGTGGCCAAGCACTTCGTCGCGGTGTCCACCAACCAGAAGGCGGTGGCGGACTTCGGCATCGACCCGTCGAACATGTTCGAATTCTGGGACTGGGTGGGCGGCCGCTACAGCCTGTGGTCGGCCATCGGCCTGCCCATCATGCTCTATCTGGGCGAGGAGAACTTCACCGAACTCCTCAACGGCGCCCACATCATGGACCAGCATTTCAGAAACGCGCCGTTCGAGCAGAACATGCCGGTGCTGCTGGCCATGATAGGCGTCTGGTACATCAACTACTACGGCGGCGGCAGCCATGTGATCGCGCCCTACGATCAATACCTGCACCGTCTGCCGGCCTTCATCCAGCAACTGGACATGGAGTCCAACGGCAAGCAGGTGATGCTGGACGGCCAGCCGGTGAATTTCGAAACCGCGCCCATCATCTGGGGCGAGACCGGCATCAACGGCCAGCACGCCTTCTTCCAGCTTTTGCACCAGGGCACCCATATCTCGCCGATCGACCTGATCGCCTCGGTGCAGAACTGCTCCAGCCTGCCCGGCCACCATGAAATCCTGCTGGCCAACGTCTTCGCCCAGGCCGAGGCCTTCATGCGCGGCAAGACCGCGGACGAGGTGCGCGCGGAGCTGGCGGAGCAGGGCCTCAAGGGCGAGGCGCTGGAAGCGCTGGTGCCGCACAAGGTGTTCGGCGGCAACCGCCCCACCAACACCTTGCTGATGAGCCGCTTGAACCCGCGCAATCTGGGTTCGCTGATCGCGCTGTACGAGCACAAGATCTTTGTTCAGGGCGTGATCTGGCACATCAACAGCTTCGACCAGTGGGGCGTGGAACTGGGCAAGCAATTGGCCAAGACCATACACGCGGAACTGACCGGCAAGCTCAAGCACGCCGAGCACGACAGCTCCACCCGCCGTTTGATCGAGCTGTACCGCCAGGTCAACGCCGACGACTGCAAGTGCTGAGCCGGACGGCGGACCAATGAAAACGCGAGGCCGAGGCCTCGCGTTTTGTTTGGATCACGCCCGCTGTGCACGATTTGCCGCGTGGCGGCGATACGGCGTTGAAAACAGCCTCGAAATGCTGTGTGCGTTCTGCTTTCTCAGCCGCAACGCCTGGTCTTGCTGGCGAGCTCGTGAATGGGCTGTTATTTCTTAACGACTTCCTGCTCCACCACCATGTCCAGCACCCAGCGGAGGGACGAAGCGTCGGCCGGCGGGTTCGCCACCTTGAATTCCTTCAGGCGCAGACGGTAGGCGATGCCCGGCTCCGGCTTGAAGCCCTCGATCTCGCCGTAGTGCAGCTGCCACGGCTGATCCTTGCTTTCGCGGATCTGCAGGCATTGCATCGGCGCCACGCCGGTGCAGGGCTTGCGCTCGGCGGCGACGTAGACGAAGCGGGTGACGCCGCCTTCCAGCGAGGGCTGGCGGTCAAAGCTCAGCGTCTTGTCGCCGGCCTGCAGGGTCAGCTTGTCGCCGGCCAGCTTGACCGCGGGCTTGGCGCCCAGGAAGGCGGCCAGCGCGCGGTCGCGCTCCATCGCCTCCGGCGGACACATCATCAAGGTGCTGGCCAACTGCTTGCTGACCAGCTTGCCGCCTTCCAGCGACACCGGGCCGAACATGCCGTTGCAGCCGGCGCGGGCGGACACGCCGCCGTCCTTGAAGCTGAGAGTGATCGGGTGTTCGGCGGCGTCCTGCTTCCATTGGCCGGCCAGCGCCTCCAGTTTGATATCCGCTTGGGCGTCCATTTTGGCTCCGGTTTGCGGGGTGGCGCAGGCGCTCAGGGCGGCTGCGGTCAGTGCGGCGAGCAAAAGCGATTTTTTCATTATCGATGTTCCGTGGTTAAAGGCGGGGACGGGCTGCGGTTGGAGCGCCCGCCGTTCTCAAGAGTTCAGCGCAGCTTGCTGACTTCCTCGCTGTAAACGATGCGGTCCAGCGTCCAGCGCGAGCCGGCGTCGGCCTGCTCCGCCGGTTTCAGCTTGATGTAATAGCTGACGCCGGGCTTGGGGTGGAAGCCGGCGATTTCGCCTTGCAGCGGCCGCCAGCTCTGTTCCGCGCGTTCGCGCACCTGCAGGCAGTCGCGCGCGGCTTCGCCGTTGCGGCAGGCCTGGCGTTCAGGCGCCACGTACAGGTATTGCAGCTTGGCCGGCTGCGCCGCCGGATCGGCGTCCGGGGTCAGGCGCACGAAGCGGTATTCGGCGCGCTCCGATTTCAGCACCAGTTTCTGCGCGCGGCCGTCCGGCAAGATGCGGAAGGGGCTGGAGAGGAAGGCGACGAAGTGCTGCTCCATCTCCATCAGCGGCGGCCGGCAGGCCATGCGGGTGGTCGCCACCTGCGGCTTGCCCTGGGCGTCCAGGGTGCGGACGAAGCGGTTGCAGCCGGCGAAGCCGGTCATCTTGCCCGGGTGGAAAGCCAGGGTGGGCGCCGTTTGGCCCACCGGCGCGGGTTCCACCATCCGCCATTCGGTTCCCTGCAGATTGGGCATGGCCAGCGCCGGCAGCGGCAAGGCCAGCGCGCCCAGCCACAGCGCCGCCAGGCGCCGGGCGGAGAAGCCAGTATTTTGCATTGCCATACTCCATGTATAAACAAAAACTAATATTTGTTTACAATACACCGGGCGGGCGCCGCTTGTGAAGCGCGGCGGGGCGGAAAAGCGGGGATAGAAATAGATGGAAACAAAAAACCGCCCAAGCTTAAAACATTGGGCGGTTTTGAAATGCCGGAGGCATGGGGCGGAGCCTTACAGCTGCTCCACTCCCCTGAGCAGCTCCTCCACCACCTTCTTGGCATCGCCGAACACCATCATGGTCTTGTCCATATAGAACAGCTCATTGTCCAGACCGGCGTAGCCGGCGTTCATCGAGCGCTTGACCACGATCACGCTGCGCGATTTGTGCGCGTCCAGGATGGGCATGCCGTAGATCGGGCTGGTCTTGTCCTTCTGCGCGGCCGGGTTGACCACGTCGTTGGCGCCTATCACCAGCACCACGTCGGTGTTGGAGAAGTCGGAGTTGATCTCCTCCATCTCCTGCACCTGTTCGTAGGGCACTTCGGCTTCGGCCAGCAGCACATTCATATGGCCCGGCATCCGGCCCGCCACCGGGTGGATGGCGTAGCGCACGTTGACGCCTTTCTGATGCAGGATTTCGGCGAACTCCTGCAAGGCGTGCTGGGCGCGGGACACCGCCAGGCCGTAGCCGGGCACGATGATCACGCTGTCGGCGTTGGCCATCAGGAAGGCCGCGTCCTCGGCGGAGCCGGACTTGTGGTTCTTGGGCCCGCCGTCGCTGGCGCCGCCGCCCGCGGCCGCCTCGGCGCCGAAGCCGCCCAGCAGCACCGCGACGATGGAGCGGTTCATCGCCTTGCACATGATGTAGGACAGAATCGCGCCGGAGGCGCCGACGCAGGCGCCGGCGATGATCAGCACCGGATTGTTCAGCGTGAAGCCGATGCCGGCGGCCGCCCAGCCGGAGTAGGAGTTGAGCATGGACACCACCACCGGCATGTCGGCGCCGCCGATCGGAATGATCAGCGTCACGCCCAAGGCCAGCGCGATGGCGAGCATGGTCAGGAAGGCGGCCTGGCTGTCGCTGAGGAAATAGACCACGCCGAAGCCGACCATGGCGACGGCCAGCAGCAGATTAAGCAGGTGCTGGCCTTTGAAGTTCACGGCCTTGGAGCCGAAGCGGCCGGACAGCTTGCCGTAGGCGATCACCGAGGCGGTGAAGGTGATCGCGCCGATGAAGGCGCCGATGAACAGCTCCACCTTTTGCACCTGGGTGTGCTCCACGCCGCTGTGGAAGATGGCCGCCACCGCGATCAGCACCGCGGACAGACCCACCAGCGAGTGCATCGCCGCCACCAGTTCCGGCATGCCGGTCATCTGCACGGTTTTGGCCTTCCACGCGCCGATGGCGCCGCCGGCGACGATGGCGGAGGCGATCAGCGCCAGCACCGGCTTGTCCATGATCAGCAGCGTGGTGGCCACGGCGATGAGCATGCCTATCATGCCGTAGAGGTTGCCGCGCAAGGCGGAGGCGGGGCTGGACAGGCCCTTGAGCGCCAGGATGAACAGCACCGCGGCTACGAGATAAAGAATTGCGGACAGGTTTTCCATCGTGGTCCCTTATTTCTTCTTTTTCTTGAACATGTCCAGCATCCTCTGGGTGACCAGGAAGCCACCGAAGATATTGATGCTGGCGAGGAAGATGCCGATGGTGCCCAACACCGAGGTGAGGGTGATTTCGGAACCGTTGATGTCCACCACCTGCAGCATGGCGCCGACGATGATGATGCCGGAAATGGCGTTGGTCACCGCCATCAGCGGGGTGTGCAGCGCCGGGGTGACGTTCCAGACCACGTGGTAGCCGACGAAGACGGCCAGCACGAAGACGGTGAGGCTGGTGATGAAAGGATCGACCATCTTGTTCTCCTTAATCGGCGGCGGGGAAGCGGACCTGGCCGGCGTGGGTCACCAGCGTGGCGGACAGGATCTCGTCTTCCAGATTGAGGTTCAGGCCTTCCGGCGTTAGCAGCAGGCCGAGGAAGGTCAGCAGGTTCTTGGCGTACAGGCTGGAGGCGTCCGCCGCCAGCAGGCCGGGCAGATTGGTCTGGCCGACGACGGTGACGCCGTTGTCCAGACGCACGGTCTCGCCGGGGCGGGTCAACGCGCAGTTGCCGCCGGTTTCCGCCGCCAGGTCCACGATCACCGAACCGGGCTTCATCTCCGCCACCACATCGGCCGACAGCAGCTTGGGCGCCGGCTTGCCGGGGATCAGCGCGGTGGTGATCACGATGTCCGCCGCCTTGGCGTGCTTGGCCACCAGTTCGCCCTGGCGCTGGCGGTAGCTCTCGGACATTTCCTTGGCGTAGACGCCGCTATTGGCCATTTTTTCTTCCTCGCTCATCGGCACCTCGATGAACTTGGCGCCCAGCGATTCCACCTGCTCCTTGGTGGCCGGCCGCACATCGAAGGCCTCCACCACCGCGCCCAGGCGCTTGCCGGTAGCGATGGCCTGCAGGCCGGCCACGCCCACGCCCAGGATCAGCAGCCGCGCCGGCTTCACCGTGCCGGCCGCGGTCATCAGCATGGGCATGAAGCGCGGATAGTGCTGGGTGGCCAGCAGCACCGCGCGGTAGCCGGCGATATTGTTCTGGCTGGAGAGCACGTCCATGCTCTGCGCGCGGGTGCTGCGCGGCAAGAGCTCCAGCGCGAAGGCGGAGACGCGCTTGGCGGCCAGCGCCGGCAGGCTGTGGTTGTGATAGGGGTTGAGCTGGCCGATCAGCGCCGCGCCGTCCTTCAGCGCGGCGATGCCGTCCTCGTCCAGCGGGCGCACCGTCAGCACGATGTCGGCCTGGGCCAGCGCCGCGGCGCGGTCCGCCGCGATGGCGGCTCCGGCTTCCTGATAGGCCGCGTCCGGCTGCGCGGCCGCGAGGCCGGCGCCGCTTTCCACCGTGACGGCGTGGCCGCCGGCGACGAGCTTCTTCACCGTGTCCGGCGTAGCGGCCACGCGGTGTTCACCGGCCAGCCTCTCGGCTGGGATAGCGATATGCATGGTCTTCCTTTCCTGCGATTAGATAACAAAGTTTCCAGATAGCGAACGCCCGTGCGGCGCAAAATCGAACGAGCGTTTGAATTCAATTAAAGGCATGCGGGATTTTTCCGCGCAACACTTATATTGCCGACCGTATACCGTCGGACAATTTCGACGGTGAAAGGGCCGGATGCTAGCAAAACCCTACAGCAGCGATGTGACGTGAATCAGACAGAGGCCAGTCAGCGGCTGTTGGAGCGGGAATGCGGAAGAAAGACGGCGAAGCGGCCGTTGGCGGGCAGGCGGAACAAGGCGCGGAGGCGGGTGCGGCCGGTCGACGCGCATATGCTGCCGGCAAGGCTTATGCAGGACACTAGCGTTGATGGCGCGGCTTGTAAAGCTGCGACAAGCGCCAGTTGTCAGCCGGCGCGCGCGGCCGCGGAGGCGGGCGCCGGCTGTTGCGCGCGCGCGACGGCGGGGCCGGCTAGGAGGCCGGCCGCTGGGCTTCCGCCAGCAGCCGCGCCACGGTGCCGTCCTGCAGCATGGAGCGCATCGCCAGCGAGATGCGGCGCTTGTACGGGGAGCGCGGGGACAGGCCGATGCGGCGCGGCTCCGGCGAATACAGCAGCAGCGGCGCGCGTCTCACGTGCTGGCGGAATTCGGCTTCGGCGGCCAGCTCGGCGGTTTGGCGCTCGTCGGCGATCAAGGCGTCGATGCGGCCGGCCTTGAGCTTGCGGAAGTTGGAGTCCAGCGACGGGGCCGGCTCGCGCCGCAGGCGCAGATCGCCGTCGAACTCGTCCTGATAGCGGACGCCTTCCACCACGCCGATCAAAAAGGGATAGAGCTGGCGGTAGCTGCGCAGCGGCCGCGGGTCGTCGGCGCGCTGGTACAGGGCCAGCCGGCTGCCGCTGGCGAAGGCGGGTTCGATGAAGTCGATGAATTCGCGGCGGGAGGCGGTGTTCTTCACGCCGATCACCACATCGGCCTTGCCCTGGCGCAGGTATTGGAGGCAGCGCGCCAGCGGGCAGGGCAGGAAGACCAGCCGCAGCTTGGCGCGCCTGGCCACCTCCCGCATCAGCTCGGTGTACGGGCCTTGCGGCACGCCATGGGCGTCCATGGTCTTCCAGGGCGGGAACAGATTGTAGGCGAAGACCAGTGTCGGCTCCGCCGCCGCGCACTGCATGCCTGCCAGCAGGCAGACCAGAGCCAAAAGAGACTTGAGTTTCACAATGATGAACAGGTGCGAACGGGCGTCGGCGGCCCCGCGCTGCCGACTGCGGCCAGTGGGTCATTATCGGACGGCCTGGCGCGGCGCGGGCGGAAAAATTCACCGTTCCGAAAAAAACCATGGAAACAATATGGTATTGGAAATGTCCGCATCGGCAACCTGTCCCATTGGCTGGCGCGGCGCGGACCGGCGTGGATCGCCGCGCGTCGGCTTGCCGTTTTCAGTGGATGAACGGTAGGCTGTTGATTGTAAACATGTTTAACGAAGGCGCGCCATGGGTTTCATCATTGCCGCGGACAAGGGCTGAGCATGCGGGATTTCAGCTTTGTGCTGCTGCCCGAGTTTTCCATGCTGGGTTTGCTGGCGGCCACCGAGCCCTTGCGCGTGGCCAACCGCTTTCACGGCGGCGCCTATCGCTGGCGGCTGCTGAGCGTCGATGGCCGGCCGGTGGTCGCCAGCAACGGCATGTCCTTGGCGGCGCATGGCGCCTGGGGCGAGTCGGAGGCGGCCGACGCGGTGCTGGTGGTGGCCGGCTTTCATCCGCTGCGCCACGGCGGCGCCGGCCTGCTGGCCTGGCTGCGCGCTCAGGACGCCGCCGGCCGGGTGCTGGGCGGCATCGACACCGGCTGTTTCATCCTGGCCGAGGCCGGACTGTTCCGGCAGCAGCGGCTGACCCTGCACTGGGAGGCGCTGCCGGCGTTCCGCGAGCGCTATCCTTTGCTCAACGCCACGCAGGAGCTTTACGAACTGGGGCCGCGGCGCATCAGTTCCGCCGGCGGCACCGCCTCCATCGACATGATGCTGGCCCTGATGGCGCGCAGCCATGGCCATGATCTGGCGGTGCAGGTTTCGGAGCAATTCGTGCTGGGGCGCATCCGCGCCCAGAGCGATCATCAACGGCTGGAACTGGGCGCGCGTTACGGCGTGCACAGCCGCAAGCTGATCCAGGCCCTGACCCTGATGGAAAAACATATGGACGCGCCGCTGGACAGCGCGGCCTTGGCGGCCGGGGCGGGGGTGACGGCGCGCCAGCTGCAACGCTTGTTCCGCGCCCAGTTGGGCGCGGCGCCCAATGTCTTTTATCTGGGCCTGCGCCTGGAACACGGCCGGCGCTTGCTGCGCCAGAGCGGGCTCAACGTCACCCAGGTCAGCGCGGCGTGCGGCTTCGAGTCCGCCAGCTACTTCGCGCGCGCTTATCGCCGCCGCTTCGGCTGCGCGCCGGGGACGGAGCGGCGCGAGGCGTGAGCCGCTTCTCAGCGCATCTCGATGCGGCGGCCGCAATCCTCGGGCCAGGGCAGGCCGGCTTGCCGCCGCGACAGCGCGTCCAGGCTGTGCCGCACCGGCGCGGAGAACGGCGCGCTCCGGCCCAGCCCGGGGTCCACATTGAGCAGCATCAGCTCGCAGCCGGCCGCGGCGTCGGCCTCCTCGTCGCGATGCAGGCTCAGATAGAGCCGCAGCCGCTTGGCGTCGTGCTCCAGTAGTCGCCCCTCCACCCTCAGCTCGGCTTGTTGGCGGATTTCGCGCAGATAGCGCAGATGCAGCTCCGCCGTGTACAGGGTGTGGCCGCCGCGCTCGCGCGCCGCGGCGTCCATGCCGATGCGCTCCATCAGCGCGTCCACCGCGTGGCTGAACACCAGCAGGTAATAGGCGTCGCGGACATGGCCGTTGTAGTCCAGCCATTCCGGCCGCGTTTGCGCGCGGAGCAGGACGAGGCGCTTATTCATGCGCGGCCAGCCCATGCTTGCGCTTGGCGGCCGCCACCGCTTCCATGATTCCAATCAGGCAGTCGTCGCGATAGCGCTCCAGATCGGCGATGGAGCGTTGGCCCAGCTGGCGCGCGCAACCGTCCACCACCCGGTCTATCAGCGCCTCGCTCAAGTCCGGGGCCGGCAGCCGGGTCCAGGGCAGTTGCAGCGCCGGGCCGAACTGGCTCAGAAAGTGGCGCATGCCGGCTTCGCCGCCGGCCAGGGCGTAAGTCTGGAAGGTGCCCATGAAGGCCCAGCGCAGGCCGGCGCCGAAGCGGATGGCGTCGTCGATTTCGCCGGTGGTGGCCACGCCGTCGTTGACCAGGTGCAGCGCTTCCCGCCACAGGGCCTCCAGCAGCCGGTCGGCGATGAAGCCGGGCACCTCGTGACGCACGCGCAGCGGCCGCATGCCCAGCGCCGTATAGACGCGCTCGGCGGCGTCCAGCGCCTGCGGCGCGGTGTCGCGCCCGCCCAGCACCTCGACCAGCGGCAGCAGATAGACCGGATTGAAGGGGTGGCCCACCACGCAGCGCGCCGGACGGCGGACGTCCTGGTAAAACTCGGAAGGCAGCAGGCCGGAGGTGGAGGAGGCGATGATGACCGTCTCCGGCGCGGCCGCGTCGGCGCGGCGATGCAGTTCCCGTTTCAGCGCCAGCGTTTCCGGCGCGCTTTCCTGGATGAAGTCGGCGGCGGCGGCGCAGTCTTCCAGCCGGGAGACGAAGCGCAGCCGCTCGGGCGCGGCGCCGGCGGCCAGGCCGCGGCGTTCCAGCGCCGGCCAGGCGCGCTCCACTTGGGCGCGCAGACGCGCTTCGGCCTGCGGCGCGGGGTCCCAGGCCAGCACGTCGCGGCCGGCCGCCAGCGCGCGGCAGGCCCAGCCGCCGCCGATGACGCCGGCGCCCAGCAGGCCCAGGGTGGCGATGTCGGTACGGTGCATCTCAATCTCCTTTTACGCCGCGCGGCGGCAGGCCCAGGCGGATCCGGCCTTCCGCCGGCGTCAGCACCCGCGCGCCCATCAGGTCCAGCAATCGCCGCGCCTGTTCCACCAGCGCGCCGTTGCTGGCGTACACCCCTTTGGCCAGATACAGATTGTCTTCCAGCCCCACCCGGACATGGCCGCCCAGCAAGGCCGCTTGCGCCACCATCGGCATTTGCAGCCGGCCGATGCCGAAGGCCGCCCACTGCGCGCCCGGCGGCAGGCTGTCCACCATGGCCTTCATCGTGGTGGTGTCGGCCGGCGCGCCCCAGGGGATGCCCAGGCAGAGCTGGAACAGCGGCGGCGCGTCCAGCAGCCCCTCGCTCAATAATTGTTTGGCGAAGCGCAGGTGGCCGGTGTCGAACACTTCCAGCTCCGGCTTGACGCCCAGTTGCTGAATGCGTCGCGCGCCGTCGCGCAGCTGCCCGGGCGTGGCCACGTAGAGGAAGTCGCCGTCGCCGAAGTTGAGCGTGCCGCAGTCCAGGGTGCAGATTTCCGGGCGCAGTTCCTCCACGTGCAGCAGGCGCTCCAGGCCGCCGACCAGGTCCGTGCCCGGCCCCAGCGGCAGCGGCCGCTCGCCGGGGCCGATCTCCACGTCGCCGCCCATTCCGGCGGTCAGATTCAGAATCATGTCCACGCCGGACGCGCGGATGCGGTCCACCAGCTCCCGATACAGCGCCGGCTCGCGGCTGCCCTTGCCGGTGAGCGGGTCGCGCACATGGCAGTGCACCACGGTGGCGCCGGCGCGGGCCGCCTCCACCGCGGCGGCGGCGATCTGCTTGGGCGTGACCGGTATCGCCGGGTGCTTGCCCACGGTGTCGCCGGCGCCGGTGACGGCGCAGCTCAGCACGATGTCCCGGTTCATGGCCCGTTCCCTTCGCCTTGGCGCAGATAGGCCTGGACCGCGGGCAGGCCGGCTTTGCCGTCAAAGGAGGAGACGCCGTCCAGCCAGCGTTCCAGCGGCTGAGGGTTGGCTTGCAGCCATTGGCGCGCGGCGCGCGCGGGCGGGACCCGCTTGAGGATGGCGTTCATCACCTGGTTTTCCATGTCCAGGCTGAAGCGCAGCTGGCTGATCAGCTTCCCGGCGTTGGGACAGCGCTGCATGAAGCCGTTGGCCACCACGGTATAGACCTTGGAGCCGCCGTATTCGGCGCCGAAGACCTGGTCGCCGCCGGCCAGATAGCTTAGCCGCATCAGGTAGTTCATCGGATGCGGTTCCCAGGCGAGGAACACCACCATGCGTTTTTGCCGGATGGCGCGGGATACCGCGGCCAGCATGCCGCTTTCGCTGGACTCCACCAGGGTGAAGCCTTTCAGGCCGAAATCGTTGTTGGCGATCATCCGCTTGATGATGGCGTTGCCCTGGCTGCCGGATTCTATGCCGTAGATCTTGCCGTCCAGCTGTTTGCGAAAGCGCGCGATGTCGGCGAAGGTGCGCAGGCCCTGCTCCGCAAGCTGGCTGGGCACCGCCAGCGTGTATTTGGCGCCGCTCAGATTGGGCTCGGGCAGCACTTGCAGCGCCTTGGCCTGTAGAAAGGGCGTGATGGCCGGCGTTTGCGACGGCACCCAGTAGCCCAGATACACGTCGATCTGCTGGTTCTTGAGCCCGGTGAAGGCGATGGGCTCCGAGGCGAGCTGGGTGCTGGGCTGGTAGCCCAAGCCTTGCAGCACGGCGGAGGCCAGGCCGGTGGTGGCCGCGATATCGGTCCAGCCGATGTCGGCGAAGCGTATCTTGCGACAGCTTTCCGGCTCCGCGGCCCAGGCCTGGGCGGCCAGCGCGCCGCACAGCAGCGCCAGCCAGGGGGTGAAGAGTTTCATGTCGGCTTCTCCCGCAAGCGGTTCCGTCGCCGACGGGCAGCGCCGGGCCGCTGGGTTGGAAGGCATGGCCGTGACCATGTCGACGCCGCGGACTCGGAGGGAGCCGGAGCGCAAGGACCAATCTAGGCGGGCGGCGCCGAATAGTAGCGCACGGGAGCGACCAATGCCGTCACCCGGGCGACCGGGCCGGCCTCGACAAGGGAGGCCGGCGCCGGTTGCGGAACCCGGGTTTACGGGGTCAGGTACTGGCTGCCGTCATAGGAGCCGACGAAGGTCCAATTGCTGTTGCTGACGCCGGTGGTGGGAAAGTAGCCGTAGTTCGCGTTCTTCAGCACGAAGTAGTCGCGCGTGGAGCGATAGGGGTTGTCGTAGACATAGACGTCCCCCACCGTGCCGGTTCGGCTGTCGCTCCAGCTGTTCAGGCGGCTCTTGCGCTGCGCGGTCAATATCGCCAGATCGTAGGACTGGGTGGCGGACAGCGGGGCGCCGTTATAGCTGTCCAGGAACTGCCAGCCGGCGTTGCTGCCGCCTTCGGTCGGGAAATAGCCGTAGCTGGCGGTTTTCAGCTGGAAGTAGTCGCGGGTGTTGCGGTAGGGGTTGTCGTAGACGTAAACGTCGCCCGGCGTGCCCGCGCGGCTCTCGCTCCATTTTTGCAGCGCGCCCTTGTTGTAGGCGGCCAGAATCATCGCGTCGTAGCCTTGCGCGCCGGGGCGGCGCAGCTGGATGGCGCTGCCCAGCGTCATCTGGGTGACGCCGTCGCTGACGGTGACGCGTATCGGCGCGTACGCGCCTTGCAGCGCCTGAGGGGGCGCGGTCAGCGTCGCCGTCGCGCCATTGCCGGGCGATCCGCCGAAACCGGTCGGCACCTGCCACTGGTAACGCAGGGTCTTGCCGCCGGCGTTGACGACCCGCGCCTCCACGTTGAACGTGCCGCCGGCGTTGACAGCGGCCGGCAGCGACACGCGTCCGGCCAGGCCCTGCTGTTCCAGCGGATAGCGATAGAGCAGGTTTTCGTCGCGGTTCAGCCAGATCGGCTGCGACAGGACGGGCAGGCTGCTCACGGTTTGCCGGGTGCTCGAGTTGGCCTTCAAGCCCCATTTGTCGAAGAACGGGGTCAGATTCTGGCCGGCGACGCGGCTGGTTTCGATGATGAAGCGCTGGCGCTTGTCCTCGTCGCTGGCGGGCAGCTCGGCGAAGGGCATGCTGCGGTAGCGCTGTCCCAGCCGGCTGTAGAAATCCTTGCCGAAAGCCAGGTCCAGCTGCCAGAACATCGCCGCGCGCACGAACAAGTCCGTTTGCGCCTCGTAAGACGGCTGCGCCTGGTTCAGGTGCTGGCGCACCAGGTCCCATTTGCCGCCGGTTTCCAGCCGTGAACGCTGGCCCAAGGCGCGCTGCACATAGAGCGAGGTCAGGTTCACCGTCACCTCGGTCTGGTCGTTCCAAGTCATCGCCGGCATCTGGTAGTGATGACCCAGCTCATGCCAGGGGCCCCAGCCGTCCTGCTGCAGCAATTTGGAGTTGGCCACCGAGCCGGCGCCGCCGACATTGGTGCCCAGCCAGTAATTGCTGGCCGACATATAGCCGCCGCTGCTGTCCGGCTTGGTGACGAACTGGTATTGGAACGGCGTCGCCGCGTGCGGGTAAGGATTGCCGGCGGCCAGGCCGTATTGTTCCTCGGCCAGGGTGACGATGCGATCCCACAGCGTCATGGTGGCGGTTGGATCGTCCACTTGCTGGCGCAGGATGGGCAGCGGCATGGTCACGATCATGCGCTTGCCCACCAGCTCCGCGTAGGGCTCGGCCGACAGGCGGTTCAGCATGGCGTTCCAGTCCGCGCTGCTGTGCTGACCCAGCACGAAACGCGGTATTTCGCGGCCGCCGCTTTGCAGCGTGGCCACGATCTTGCCGCTGCCGGGCTGGCTGCGCGGCGCGAAATAGATCACGCCGTCGTTCTGCGCGGTGATCTGATTGAGGCCGGGGCGCAGCTGGACCACCTGATTGGACGGCATGGCGCTGTTGGCGTTGGCGATAGGCACCAGCCACAGCTCCGGGGGCAGATTGGGCGGCGTGCCCTGATAGGCGATATTGACGCTCAGCGCTTCGCCCTTGCGGGCCCAATAGCCGGTGGACTGAGTGGGATGGGTGAGGAAGCCGCGGCGGTGCGCCAGCAGCCATTCTCCCGGATCGCCGCGCTGTTCCAGCGTCAGCTGGCGCGGCGCATCGGCGAAGGCGGACAGAGAGGGCAGGCTGGCGGCCATCGCGGCGCCAAGCCACAGACAGGAACTGAGCTTAAATGCGTGCATATTTCTCTTATTCCATCAGGCCATGCCGGACTGCTGCGGGCGCAGGGCACGGCCTGTCCAGTTGCGGGTTGCGCCCTGGCTCCCGCCGGCATGAAGGGCGGGAGCCTACCCACTGGAGTCCGCTTCTTATTCCAAAGTTCTTATTTTATTCAGGTAAATATTTACTTGGGACTAACTGGATTTATTCAGCGCATTGACATTTTTAGTCGAGAATTCGGCTAAAAGCGGCTCATAAAAACCGCTCTCGCGGCTGAGGCCAATCGGCGCAACGCGGCATCAGCGCTTGGCTAGCGGCTTAAGAGCCGCTAACAAAACTCAGTTTTACGGCTGAGGCAAGTCGGCGCAACGCAGCATCAGGGGTTTTGTTAGCGGGTCTAAGCGCTACGCCGCGCTCAACGCACCACCAGCGCCTTCACCCGCCAGGCCAGCTTGGCGTCGATGTCGGCGGTTTGCAGTTCGCGGAAGTCGTTGAGCGGATACATCATCCACTGGCTGAAGCCCATCTCCTCCAGCGGCCGGCCATTGATGCGCAGCGCCAAGATGGGCTGATAGCGGCTTTGGTCGCCGGGCGGAATCACCACCTTGTACTGGTCTTCTGTGACCACTTCCACCGGCCGCCCGGTCGCGCCCACGGCGCGCAGAATGGCGGAGAGCGTGGGGCCGGTAAAGGCCGATTTCGGCGTCCAGGTGGTCTTGGTCTGGATGGTGCGCTGCTGCAGGCGCTCCAGATCGGCCTTGCTGAAGTGGTATTCGCCGGCGCGGGTCTGATTGGACACCTTGATCTGGCCGGTGACCACCAGCGCCGGCGGCGCGCCGGCCAGCGCAAGCGCGGCGCAGAACATGGACAGGAAGGCGGCAAGGGGCAGGACGGATCTCATGGGGATGGGCTCCTGAAGGCATGGGGGATGTCAGTGAAGATGACATTTTAACCATGGGAATCCATTGTCATGCTTGCTGCAAAGCAATGAAAACGAGCTCTTTGCAGGCTGGCCGCCGGCATGAGGCGACGCGGTTTAAATTCTGATTTGGAAAATCATCATTCAATCCATTTGTGGTTTTGATTGGAATCGTCCCTCCAAATATTAATTGACTTGCCATTTGCATATTATTTTATGTTGTGGTTTATTTGTATAAATATCCGTCGCCAAACTTGGATATTAATATATTTACTCTAGGATAACTGTCCAATAGGGCAGTCAATTCAATTCGCAAGCCTGTCTATAATCTCGCCCCTTCTAAGTACGCCGATGTCATTCTTCGGCGCTGCTTGATCACCGAAACAAAAGCCGCGCAGTTCACTTTTCCGCGTCGTTTTTTATTGTCGGTTTTAAATGGTCCGTGTTTTTTATAGGGCCGCCATTAAATTACCTAGATATTTTATGAGTCAAAACTCAATTCAATCCCTGCTGCCTATTTCCCGGGGCCGGGCGTTAGGCTTTTGCCTATTGCTGGCCGCTTTTGAACTGCTGACGTATATCGGCAGCGATATGGTGATGCCGGCCATGTTGCAAGTCGTCGCGGACTTGAACGCCGACGCCCGCCACGTGCCCACCGCGCTCAACGCCTATCTGCTGGGCGGGGTGGCCCTGCAATGGCTGATTGGCCCATTGTCAGACCGTTACGGCCGCAAACCGCTGCTGGTGGCCGGCGCCGTCGGCTTCGCCCTGGCCTGTCTCGCCGCCGTCGGCAGCCGCGACATCGAGCTGTTCAATCTGCTGCGCTTCATCCAGGGCCTGTCGCTGGGCTTCGTGATGGTGGTCAGCTATCCGGCGCTGCAAGAAGCGTTTCCGGAAAAAGACGCGGTGCGCCTGATGGCCTTGCTGGCCAATATCGCGCTGCTGTCGCCGCTGGTCGGCCCGCTGCTGGGCAGCTTGTTGCTGGGCCTGCTGCCCTGGCGCGGCCTGTTCGCGCTGATCGGCGCGCTGGCGGCGCTGGTGGCCGTCGGCCTGTGGCGCTGGATGCCGGAAACCCTGGGCGCGGAGCGTCGCGACGGCAGCCGGCTGGCGGCAAGCCCGCTGCGCCTGGGCCGCAGCGCGCGCCAGTACGCGGCGCTGCTGCGCAACGCCCCCTTCATGCAGGGCAGCGTGGCGCTGGGCCTGCTGTCCATTCCGCTGGTGGGCTGGATCGGCCTGTCGCCCTTGCTGCTGATGCGCGGCCTGGGCCTGTCCGGCATTGAATACGGCCTGTGGCAGCTGCCGGTGTTCGGCGGCCTGATCGCCGGCAATCTGACCTTGAACCGGCTGGCGGCGCGCCTGGAGCTGGAGCGGGTGCTGCGGCTGGCGCTGCTGCCCTTGTTCGGCGGCCTGGCGGCGATGCTGGCGCTGACCTGGTCCAGCGGCGCGCTGCCGGCGCTGGCGGCGGGCCTGACGCTGTACGCCTTCGGCCTGGGCCTGGGCCACGCCACCCTGTACCGCTTCACCCTCTACGCCAGCGACAGCGGCAAGGGCGCGGTGGCGGCGATGCTGGGCATGATCTCCACCGCCTTGCTCGGCCTGGGTTGCAGCGCGCTGGCCTGGCTGGGCGCAGGCGCCGGCCTGCAAGCCTTCGCCGGCTGGGCCGCGCTGGGCGCCGGCCTGGCGGCCTGGCCGCTGTGGCGCTTGCTCAAGCAGCGCGCTTACGCGCTGCAAGCGGCTTGAATCCCCTTCCTCATTCCCGGAGCTCCACCATGCTGAACCATGTCGACGCGCTGTGCGCGCTGGAACACCCTTATCGCGCCGATGCCGACGGCGACCGCCTGTTCGACGCCGCCATGCGCGAGCTGAGCCATTACCACTGCGAACACACGCCCGGCTACCGCCATTGGCTGCAGGCCAACGGCCTGGACGCCGCCGCGTTGGATGGTCTGGACGATTGGTCGCGGCTGCCGCCGCTGTTCGCCAACTACTTCAAACGCCAACTGGTGGTGAGCGCCGCCGGCCAGGACGCGCTGGAGCTGACCTCCTCCGGCACCACCGGCCAGAAAAGCCGCATGCGTTACGACGCGCGCAGCCTGGGCGCGGCGCAAAGCATGGTGGACCGCATCTTCCGGCATTACGGCTGGGACACGCCGCAACAGCCGTGCAACTACCTGCTGCTCAGCTATGAGCCGGCCGGCGCCATCACCCTGGGCACCGCCTACACCGACCAATTCCTGTGCAAGTACGCGCCGGTGAACCAGGCCTGTTACGCCTTGCGCCACAACGGCCACGGCAATGAGTTCGATCCCTTCGGCGTGATCCGCGCCTTGCAGGACTTCGCCGAACAAGGCCTGCCGGTGCGCATGCTGGGCTTCCCCGCCTTCCTGTGGTTCGCGCTGGAACGGATGCGGGAACTGGGTCTGCCGCCGCTGCAACTGCACCCGGAATCGCTGGTGTTCCTGGGCGGCGGCTGGAAAACCCACGCCGACCGCGCCATCCCCAAGGCCGAGCTGTACCGGCGGCTGGGCGAGCAACTGGGCATTCCGGACGCGCGCTGCCGCGACGGCTACGGCGCGGTGGAGCACCCGGTGCCTTACGTGGAATGCGAACGCCACCGCTTCCACCTGCCCAGCTACGCCCGCGCGGTGATCCGCGACACCGCCAGCCTGCGACCGCAGCCTTACGGCGCCGCCGGCTTCCTCAACCTGCTGTCGCCCTACATCACCTCCAGCCCGGCCCACAGCATCGTGATGGGCGATCTGGCCGTGCTGCATCCGGCCGAGAGCTGCGGCTGCGGCCTGGCCACCGACTGGTTCGAACTGCTGGGCCGCGCCGGCACCAGCAAGAGCCGCAGCTGCGCGGTGGCCGCCTCCGAATTGATCAAGGAATCCTGATATGTACCTATTGAACGGAACACTGAACGCCGCCGCGGACGCCGCCGCCGCGCTGGCGCAATTGCAAGCCGGCCTGCCGGCCGCGCTGGCCCGGCCGCCGGCCTTGGACGCGGTGCTGGATTGCGCCGAGCGCTTCGCCGCCGCGCTGCCGGCACGGGCGGAGGCCCTGGGCCTGGATGCCGCCGCCGTCGATGCGCTGCAAGGCTTTTGCCGGCGCGAGGCGCTGGAAGCCAAGGTCGGCCGCGAGCTGGGCGAACAGGCCTTCTCGCTGCGCCGCTTCGACTACCGTCAGCCGCGCTTCGAAAGCTGGCGGCCGCTGGGCCTGGTGGCCCACATCACCCCGGCCAACGCGCCGCTGCTGCCCTTCATGGCGGTGTTGGAAAGCCTGCTGGCCGGCAACGTCAACTGGCTGCGCCCCAGCGGCAGCGACCAAGGCCGCAGCGCGCGGCTGCTGGCCGATTTTCTGAGCCACGACGCCGCCGGCGATCTGGCCGCCCACGTGGCGGTGCTGCCGCTGGCCACCGACCAACTGGCCGGCCTGCTGGCCCGCGCCGACGCCGTGTCCGCCTGGGGCGGCGACGCCGCGCTGGAAGCGATCCGCCGCCAAGTGCCGGCCGGCTGCCGCTGGATACCCTGGGGCCACCGCATCAGCTTCGCCTACCTGGACCCGGCTGCGGCGACGGAGGCCGATTACGACGCGCTGGCCGACGACGTCTGCCGTTTCGACCAGCAAGCCTGCTCCAGCCCGCAATGCCTGCTGGTGGACAGCGAGGACGAAGCCGTCTTGCGCGGCGCGGCCCAGGCCATGGCCGCCGCGCTGGCGCGGCGCGCGCCGGCCTGGCCGGCCCTGCAGCCGGACGTGCAGGAAGCCGCGGAAATCTCCAGCCAGCTGGCCATGCTGCGGCTGGACCAGTCTTTCGCCGGCGTGGCCGGCGCGGTGGAGCAGGGCGAGGGCTGGCGCGTGGCCTGGGCGCAGCGCCAGGAGCTGGCGGCCTCGCCGCTGTTCCGCACTCTGCAACTGCGGCCGGCGCCGCGCGCGCGGCTGGTGGAACTGCTGCTGCCCTGGCGCACCCATTTGCAAAGCTGCGGCCTGATCGCCGCGCCGGAGCAAGCGCCGGCGCTCAGCCGCCTGCTGCTGGACGCCGGCGTCGGCCGGCTGTGCCCGGCTGGGGCGATGCACGACGGCTATGCCGGCGAGCCGCACGACGGCGTTTACGCGCTGAGCCGGCTGACGCGGCGGGTGTCGGTCAGCCTGCGCGACGGCCAGCTGCCAGGCCATGCGACGCTGGACGCCTTGCCGCCGCCGCCGGCCGGCCTGGACGCGCTGCCGGTGATGGACAAAACGGCCTTCCAGCAAGCCGAGATGGGGCCGGCCGCCCAGCTGTTCTTCCGCAGCGGCGGCAGCAGCGGCGAACCCAAACTGGCCGGCTTCAGCTACCGCGACTACCACCGCCAGATGCAGGCGGCGGCGGACGGCCTGCTCGCCGCCGGCCTGGACCCGGCGCATGACCGGGTGATGAATCTGCTCTACGGCGGCAACCTTTACGGCGGCATGCTCAGCTTCTTCACCATCCTGGACAAGCTGGGCGTGCCGCAATACCCGATGGGCGGCCCGGTGGACGACGACTTCAGCCAGATCGCCCACTTCATCGTGTCCCAAGGCGTCAACACCCTGGTGGGGATGCCGGGCACCTTGCAGCGCCTGTTCGAATGCGAGGAAACCGCGCTGCGCGCCTACGGCGGCGTGCGCAAGCTGTTCTGCGGCGGCGAGCACATCAGCGACGGCCAACGCCAGTTCCTGGCCGGCTTCGGCGTGGAGCTGATCCGCTCCGCGATGTACGGGTCGGTGGACGCCGGCCCGCTGGGCCACGCCTGCGGCCACGGCCGCGACGGCGAATTCCATCTATTGGCCGATATCCAGTGGCTGGAAATCCTGGAACAGGACAGCGACCGCCCGGCCGCGCCCGGCGCCGTCGGCCGCCTGGCCTTCACCTCGCTGGCGCGAGAAGGCCAGACCGTGCGGCGCTACGATCTGGGCGATCTGGGCCGCTGGCTGCCCGGCCGCTGCGGCTGCGGCCTGCCGGCGCCGCGCTTCCAGCTCACCGGCCGCCACGGCGCGCTGCTGCGCGCCGGCACCATCTTCGTCAACCCGGAAGCGCTGTCCGCGCCGCTGGGCCTGGCTGTGCAATGGCTGGTGGACCACGCCGCCAGCGGCGGCGACCGCATCCGGGTGCTGGCCGACGGCGACGCCGCGCAGGTGCGCGCCCGCCTGCTGCAACACCCGATGCTGAACGAGGTGGTCAGCGGCGGCCTGCTGCAACTGGACGTCATCGCCACCCCGGCCGGTCAGTTCCAGCGCCATCCGCAAAGCGGCAAGACCCCGCTGGTGTTGGACCTGCGCCGCAACACGGAGCCGGCGCGATGAAGGCCGCCACGGAGGCCGGGCTGCGCCGGCTGGTGGAACACGCCCGCGCTCACTCGCCGTTTTTCACCGCGCTGTACCGCCAGCTGCCGGCGGACTGGACGCTGAGCGATCTGCCGCTGATCGAGCCGGCGGACTACTGGCGCCAATGCCAGCCGCTGGAAGACTGGCCGGTGCTGAGCGGCCCGCTGGCGGACGGCCATGTGTTCAAGACCGGCGGCTCCACCAGCGAGGGCAAGCTGTCGGTGTTCCGCCGCGACGAATGGCAGGCCTTCGTGCGCGCCTTCGGCCAGGGCCTGGGCCGGCAACTGCTGCCCGGCGACCGCGTCGCCAACCTGTTCTTCGCCGGCGATCTCTACACCAGCCTGCTGTTCATCCACGGCGCGCTGTCGCACTCGCCGGCGCCGGTGGTGGAGTTTCCCTTCACCTGCAATGTCGAGGACGCGGCGCTGGCCGACGCCATCGACACGCTGGACATCAATGTGCTGGCCGGCGTGCCGGTGCAACTGGTGCGCTTCGCCAGCTGGCTGCAACAGGCCGGCCGCGCGCTGCCCGGCGTGCACTGCCTGCTTTACGGCGGCGAAAGCCTGTTCGCCGAACAACTGGCCCTGCTGGGCCGGTCGTTTCCCAATGCCCGCATCGGCTCCATCGGCTGCGCCAGCGTGGACGCCGGCCTGATCGGCGCCGCCGGGCCGGATTGCGCCCAGGGCGAACACCGCGTGTTCGACGCCGACACCATCGTCGAAATCATCGACGAGGCCAGCGGCCTGCCGATCACGGAGCCGGACCGCAAAGGCCTGCTGGTGGTCAGCAATCTGCAACGGCGGCTGATGCCGGTGATCCGCTACCCCACCGGCGATCTGGCCTGCTGGCGCGAGCCGGCCGGGCGGCCGGAACGCAAGTTCGCGCTGCAAGGGCGCGCCAGCCGCGGCCACCGCGTGCGCGTCTGCACGCTGTCCTTGTTCCCGGACGAGCTGGACCCGCTGCTGCGGGGGCAGGACGGCGTGCTGGCCTGGCAGTTGCTGGTGGGCCGCCGCGACGGCGTCGACACCCTCAGCCTGCGAGTGGCCAGCGAATACGCGCCGGCCCCGGCGGCGGAGCCGCTGCGCGAACGGCTGCTGGCTGCGCAGCCGGCCTTGGCCGAACTCTGCCGGCAGGGCCTGCTGTGGCTGGACGTCGCTTATTGCGCGCCGGAGGCCATGCTCACCCATCCGCGTTCCGGCAAGCTGATGCGGGTGGTGGACCAGCGCGCTTACGACGAGGTGGCGGCATGAGCATCGCCATCCGCGATTTCCAGGCGGACGACGCCGCCGGCGTCAGCGCCCTGTTCCGCGCCATCTACGGCGAACACTACGTCTATCCCGACGTGTATCTGCCGTCTATGATCCGCCGCCACAACGCCGCCGGCCGCTGGCATTCCGCCGTCGCCGTGAGCGGCGGCCGGGTGCTGGGCCACGCCGCGCTGTGGCGCGACCCGCATTGTCCGGGCAGCGCCGAGCTGGCGCTCAACGTGGTGCATCCGGACGCGCGCGGCCAGGGCCTGGCCACCGCGCTGGGCCGCCATCTGCGCGCCCAAGGCATTGCCCTGGGCCTGAGCATGCTCACCATCAAGCAAGTGTCGTCCCACGGCCAGAGCCAGCGCCTGGCCAAGACCCTGGGCTTCCACACCACCGGCCTGTTGCTGGACTACGTGGCCTCGCCGTTTGGCCAGCCGCAGCCGGAAAGCATCGTGCTGGGCTGCCTGCCGCTGCAAAGCCGGCCGATCCCGGCGCTGAACTGGCCGGCAGCGTGGCGGGAATGGCTGACGCCGCTGACCCGCGCCTTCGGCAGCGCGCCGCCGCCGGCGCAGGGGCCGGCCGGCGGACTCAGCATCGCCAGCCACGGCCGGCGGCTGGAAGTGGGGCTGGAGGACGTCAGCGGCGGCCGGCTGCGGGAAGTGGCGGCGCTGCCGGCCGGACGGCTGGTCTACGTCAGGCTGGCGCTGGGACCGGACGCCCCGCGCGCGGCGGACGCCTTGCAGCAGGCCGGCTTCGTCTGCGGCGGCCTGGTGCCCGGCCCGGACGGCAGTTGGCAGGCGCTGCTGCTGCGCGGACACGGCCGGCAGGAACTGGCGCTGAGCTGCCCCTTGGCCAATCGTCTGCATCAGTTGAGCCGGCAGGTGGCGGCGGCGGTTGCCGCCTGAGGCCCGTGTCTCCCCTGCGCCTTGACGGCCTCTGCCAGCCTGTTTAGGCTTGGTCCCGCGCTGCGCTCAATCACGCCGCGTCGGGCTGGCAAGCCTATAAATTACTAGACCGCAGACAAGTCGTGTCCGCCTTTGGCACTGCTACGTCTGCTGCCACGCCGTACCCATTCGGGACGGGCCGTGGCAGGGAGTCCTCTGGACTGCCGGTCGTTGGTCTAGTAAGCCGGTCTTGCCACCTTGTCATGTGCCTGTCCCAGCCTCGCCTGGGCGGGTTTCCAAAGCTGACATGGAGACCGTGATGACCTTTTCCACCTTTCCCCCCGCAATGCCCCCTCCCGCCTGTCCCCATGGCGCAGGAGAACGCCCCGAGCCCGCCGCCGCGCCGGTGATGGAGCAACTGCATTCCTGCGCTCAACGCTTGCCCGCCGCCGCCGGCAATGTGCTGCTGCTGGGCGATCTGGGCCGCCAACTGAACGATTGCTATATCGAGCTGGACTCCGCCCTGTTGAGCGGGGTGATGGATATGCGCGCCGCCCACACCGGGCTGTTGGCGCTGCTGACCTTGCTGGAACGCCGCGACGAGCCCTTGCTGTTCAGCAGCGAGGAGGCGCTGGCCTTGCTGGAGCCGATACAGCAGCGTTTGCAACGCGGTCTGGAGCACGTCAACGGCGTGCTGTGACGCTTGGACAGGGAGGGCATGGCCATGATGAAGCTGCTGATCCAACACAATGAGGCGCTCAAAGGCGCGGCGCGTTTAATCGTCGATTACGAGATGCGCCTGGGGGTGATTGCGCTGAAGGACAGCAACCCGCTCCATCCGGACAACACCGCGGCCGTTCAGCGGCAGATCAAGCGGGCGCTGGCGGATTTTTATTATTGGAGCCGATGGCAGGGCGAGCACGAGCCGGCCCGCGCCGCCTTATTGGCGATGTGGGCGTCCGGGAAATGGAGCAGCCGCGATCTCTGCGCGCAGCGATGTTATCTCTTGGCGGGCTTCCGCAACGTAACTACCGCCCGCCTGGCGCTGGTGGGCGCGCCGATACCGGACCCTGACGCCGTCCAAAGGGGCGGGGCCTTAGAAGCGGTTCAACCATCCCGCTGAAGCGCAGCGGACTTTGAACAGGTTCTGAGGCCTGCGGTGGGTGACGATCTGGGGGATTCGATGGCGGCCAAAGCCCGGCGTCAGCGGCTTGCGCTTGAGTTTTATCGGCAAAGCCGGGATGGCCGTTCCATGATGAAGGGCGTGAACTTCAAACGCGCAAGCGTTGAAAGTTATTGGTGTAAAATGAATTAATAAAGCCAATCAATTCCACTTCGTCATGAATATCTCCCTTCGCCACCTGCGCGCCTTTTCGGCCGTTGCCGAAGCCGAAAGCTTCACCGCCGCGGCCCGCCAGCTGTTTCTGACGCAATCCACGCTGACCAAGACCATACGCGAGCTGGAGCAGGAGATCGGGCTGACGCTGTTTGAGCGCACCACCCGCAAAGTGGCGCTCACCACGCAGGGCAACGCCTTCCTGCCGGTGGCCCGCCGGCTGCTGAACGACTTTGAACTGCTGCTGTCCGATCTGCGCGAAAAATCCGCCGGCAGCAGCGGCAGCGTCTACGTGGCCAGCGGCATGGCTTTTGCGTCCAGCGTGCTGCCGGAGGTGCTCAAACGGCTGAGAAGAGATTACCCGTGCATCCATGTGCGTCTGCTGGACGACACCAGCGGCGGCGTGGTGCGCCGCATCGAATCGGGCGAGGTGGACATCGGCATCGGCTCCTATGTGGGCGCGGCCGGAGACAAGATTGACAAGCGCCAGCTGCTGTCCGCCCGGCTGGGGCTGATGTTTCCGCCGGGCTTCGAGCCGCCGACGGGGCCGCTCAACTGCCAATCCCTGCGGCAATGGCCCTTGCTGCAGGATGAAAGCGACACCAGCATCATGTCCGCGCTGGAGCGCAGCCATCCCGAGCTCTGGCAGCAGGTGGCCAGCAAGATCACCGTCACCAATCTGGACATGCAGTTCTGCCTGATCCGCGCCGGGGTGGGCGCTTGCGTGTTGTCCGCGCTGGCGGCCTCCCATCCGTCGGCGCGGGATCTGCCCTACCGCTTGTTTGAGTCGGCCGAGCTACAGCGGGACGTCCACGTGTTCACCCGGCGCGGCGTGCCGCTGTCGCCGGCCGCCTTCACCTTTTTGCAGGTGCTGGACGAGGTGTTGCCGACGATAGCCTTCCACCCCGGGGTGACGCTGGCGGCCTAGCGGCGGCGCGGTAGGGGAGGGCTTACCGATGCAGAATGTTTTTCAGTGAATTAACGATTTGTAAATAAACGATTTTTATTTTTAATTCTTGTGTATGTGTACCTAATCGTGTACCTAAAGTGCGATGTAGCTACCAAGGATTGGTATTTTTTGTAGCCGCCGTGTTTCCTTATCACGTCTTCTCAAGACTGACTGTGGGCTAAATCTGACGGGGAATGTATAGATAAGCCGGGGTGATTCAACAGTCAGCCTTGAGAAGACGTCATGTGAGAGTTGCTTATGAAACCTCTGGCTCGTCTTGTTATTGATCGGCGAAGGCTCGACCTCTAGGTGGCCAGCTATGGCTACCGCTGCTGTTATACCTGCACTGATGGCACCGACTTCATGCAACGCAAGGCAAACAGCGAACGGCTGTGGCGAATGCCCGAAATCCGGTAGAGCTTTTCCCGAAGAAAGCGCTCATAACCAGCTGTACCATCCACGGCTACTTTGATCAGATAGTCATATTCACCAGACACCAGATGGGCTTCCAGCACCTCAGGTAAGGCTGCCAGTTCTTCCCCAAAGCGGGCCAGCGTGTTTTCCTCGTGCGCATTGAGCGTGATTTCAATCAGCACGGTATCCCGCAGCCCCAACTTTTGCTGGTTGATCAGTGCCACATAGCCCTGAATATAGCCATCTTCCTCAAGCTGACGCGTATGGTTCCAGCAGGCCGATGCGGACAGACCTACGCGCTCAGCTAGTTCGGCATTGGACAACCTGGCATTTCTTTGCAGCTCTTGCAGGATCTTTCTATCCTGTGGGCATAATCCTATTTTATTTTCCGACATAACACTTCCTGAAAAAGATTCTTCACCAAATTTGGCAAAATAAAAAATAATTAACCGAAATGTAAACCGGTGGAAAGCAATTGAAAAGCCTATTTTCGCTCGGCCGGCATACATTAAGTCACATTAGAAGCAATAGCGCAGAGCCTTTACAGACCGCCCGCCACCAGCAGGCTTGCCACCGGTCAACACCATTTGTCCGGGCTGGAAAAGTGCTCAAGCCCGCTGATCGAGCGGCTGGTTCTACATGGACAGAGTCAACATCAAGTGATGTGACTACCGCCAGGGCCTGTCATCTAATGCCGTACCTCCCTAGCATTGGCCTTGGCGGTATTTTTTCATCAGCGCTTTGCCATCACTTTTTTGGGTTTTTGGTTTTGTTAGTCAGAAATGCCAATATCGTGAATATATATCATATATATGATGAGTATATCTGATGGGTTGTCGCCGTATTGCTACAGGTCGGTAGAGAGTGGGCACAAGTGACCCGAACTTGTAAAAAGAGTTCTCTTATATCTTTTTTAATCAGTTTAGCCAGCAAATCCCTTGGGATTGACCACCTCCAGCTGACACGGAAGCATCGAAATGTCCTGACGTTGTGCCGTTTCATCGCGTCGACCTTGTTGGTCGGCAAAATATTAATGTAATTTAAAGAAATATGTTGCAACATCTTAAATTGAATATGCAAAGATTGTCGCTGTAGCAGGCCCGACACCAGAGATGTCATGCCTTGTTTCGGATGTCAGGTGCATGCGTGATGTCAAAAAATCAGGGAGGAGGTCGGTGTAATTACAGTGTTGTCGATATTTGGCACTCGGCCATTGGGGACTGCATGCAGATACCAATTAGCCTGATAACGTTTGTCTGCTCACACTGCCATTAGCAGTGAACAGTCTAAGCGACTTCGGATTTGCTTATCCGACCGGAATGGTCATGTAATTGCCAGAAATGTGGTTGTGAGCAATTTCAGCAAAGCAAGTGGGTGCTATGGCTAGATTGTTTGGCACTCTGGTTGAGTAATTGTTATGTAAGCTGGAAAAATGGGAGAGTTCAGTGGAGCTAATATCAAATACAACCGGAATCAGAGTCCCGTCACCAGTCGAACAGACGATGTTAGTGAACCTGTTTGCAAGTCAGTCACTGACTTGGATCCCGCTTATTGACTTGCGCAATACGCTAAAAATTTATGGGGTGAGCTTTGTCAATAGTACGGATGAAATAAATCCAGAGATGCCTGTATTGGCGCTGCTTGCCTTGTGCGAGATTCGGCGTAGGTTACATCGTTTCTTGTAATGTATCAGAGATTTTGTTAGCGGCTCTAAATCTGGCGGGGAATCTAGACCCGACAGGCGTTGAATTGTATTTTTAAGTCTTTAATATTTAATGAACTTAATGTGGTTGAAATATGTAAATGCCCCCGCTGATGCCCCCTCTATGCATCTTTACCATCAATGAATGGCTACTTACGATCCTTAGCGGAACTTGCTGGCTTGAGAAAGCAGGCGTCTCATTGGATTCGAGCCAAGCCGGCTTGACTGAAAATGACTTACCTCTAGGACTGGAGCAAGAGTTTATCGCACTCTGAAATGACATATGCAGGGATGGTGTCGAATTTAGCGGGATCAAGCTGGCAAATAAATTCATTTTCGATGTGGTAGCTTTCATTGATAAATTTCTGAATAACAGAATTCTCAGGATCAAGTCCTAATAGTCGAAAAATCTGAAGTTTTTCATACCCATTTGGGGATGTATGGTAAAGCTGCTTTAGGGCTTCGGTGTCAATAATTGTATTAAGTAGATCAGGGTATGAAAATCCCGTAAGCCAGCTGGCTACATCAGCGCATCCTTTTGTGAATTTTCCAGTATCCATTTCTGGATAATTGCCATCTAATCCTTTTTCTTCTCTGGTATCTATTGCGCGTACTCTTTTTTTGAATATATTGGAGAGTACTTGATAAGCATCGCCCTTGTCGTCTGCTATTTCATAATGACGTCTTAAGTAGATCAGTTTGATGACATCGTGGCAGTCAGAGTTGACAGTGTTTTTGCAAATTTGAGAGAAGGTTTTAATGTCATCTTTGGTAATGGGGAATTCGGATATTTGTCCTGTCGCCAACTTCAGGAATGCCGACGAAGTCTGATTGCTGAATTGTTTTTCAAGTGATCTAATGGTGTCGATGATGGGCTCCACATCATGAGTCAACATCAATACTGTTTTATTCTTCAGGCATGAGGCAGTGTCTCGGCGAAAAAGCATTTCCAAAATAGCGTATTTTTTGTTTTTGTCGAATGAGGAAATTGGGTCATCTAAAATGATCAAGTCTGGTTTCTTTGCTAGGCATTCATACATAAAGAGAACAATAGCAAAAGCATTTCTTTCGCCAAAGCTGAGGTGCTGATTGCCATCACTGAGATGCTCTTCGTAATCGATATGTCGCAGTTTTAGTTGGGCTTGCTCGCCATCGCCGACAATCTCAACTGCATAACGATATCCAGCATATTCAAGAAATTCATTTATTTCCTTCTGATGTCGCTCTATGGTTTTTTTCATCTCGCTTCGTTGTTGATTTATTTTTCCCTGTAGTTGTCCTGCTTGCTGGATAACGGTATCAATGGAAGTATTAATTGGAGTAATGGCCTCCTTCATCTTATTTGATGAAAGCTCAGAGAAGAACTGCATGTCGAGCTTGTATGTCGTAAGTTTGTCAGCAACCTTTTCGCCATCTTTGAACTGAAATGCTGAAAGCGTTTTGATTTTTTCTAAATTTTCAATGAAGTTATCGATCTGTGTTTTTACAGTTGTAAGATATGACTCGTGCTCTTTTCCAATGCCATCCTTCAAGACTGTAATTGCTGTTAGTTTCTCTTTGGCGTCATCGGAGAAGTGTTCGCCCAATCTTTCAATCAGCGAAACTATTGAAACTAGGTTTTTGATGGTGTTTTTGTCATACTCTTGACCAACCTTTTTGATCTGCTCTTTTTTGTCCGCTGTATGTGAAGTGCAATATGGGCAGTTGTCCGATAACTCGGAAAACTCATACCCTTTGGTTTGCCAGTCGATCCAACTTACGCTATTTTGACTCTGAATAAAGTCAGTATAAGATTCTAGGCCTGGGGGAATGTGTTGAATTTTATTTCCTGCTAGCAAACCTTTCATGCCAGTTGATTTTTTATCCAGTCCCGCCTTGCTTAACTTAAAGGCACCACCCATTTCCTTGAGAGTTTCGATCAATGATTCTAATTCTTTATTTCCTGAGAACAGATTTTTAATATTGCTGACTAATTCTTCTATTTCCTGCTCTTTCTGTTTGTAGGTATCGGTTCTGATGAGAATGTCAAAGCTGTTGTTAAGTAGTTCCTTCTTGAAAAGAAACTGACTGACATAATCCTCATTGAAACACATGATTTTCTTGAGTGCTTCTGCTCCTTTAACCTCGGGTTTTTTGTTTTCTGGATTTTCTTTCCTGAGTTTGAACGGCATAAGTCCACTCAGAAGATCTTGATTACCTTTGAGGCCAAAGAGTACCGCTTTCGCAATCGTGCTTTTGCCAGTTCCATTTGGTGCAAACTTGATGTTTAATTTATGTTCTATCAAAGAAATGACGGCCAAATCTAGGTTGTTACAGTTTTTAACCTCTATCTGAATCGCGCTCATGCGTACTCCATTTTGAGAGTTTCACTGCTGAAATCAAACCGGCTGCGATTAGACTTACGAAGTCGACTATTGCAATTTGCCCTGTCGGCATGCGTGTGTCGTCTTTGAATGTATTTTTTCTAGACACATCTATCAACGGTCGCCTCTGGCCTATAGCAAATGATTGTAAATTTCGCTTTTCCCGTTAACCCGGCACACACACCTAAAATCCCCCCGAAACCGTGGATTGATCCCTAAGTTGTTGTCCTGTAACGGCTTTTCATCCACGATTTATCCACGGCCTCTCCCCCCGATTCCGTGGATGCCGCATAAACCTCAATAAAATCAATGCGATGAAGGGAAGGGCGAATCCACCATTTCCACGACTTCCGCTGGCAAACCCGTGGATTAATTTTTAAGCAGCGCTCCGAAACCGTGGATGGCCCCTGTCTTCCCTTTTCATTGCTTTTTATCTCTATCTCTTTGTTTTTTAAATAAGAAGAAGTACTTAGAGGCCGTAAAAGGGTAAAACCCCGATGTGGAAGAATTGGGGCAAACCGTGGAAGTTTGAGGGGAAACCGTGGATTTCGGAGGGCAAACCGTGGATGGGTTCTTCTCAACAATCAATGACTTAGGTCGTTAGTAGGGGGCAATCCACGGAATTTTTTTACCTACTCCCCTACCCAATGGCGCGGAAACCGGCGATTTCGGGCCGTTTTCGTCGAAAGTGTTGTGCCAATGTCATATTTGGTATGTAAAAGGCTCCGCAATTTTGCAGTTTGAGCGGGGGAATGCGTGACAGCCCACATAAGGCGGGCTGTCGAGGGGAGGCGGGGGCTTAGGGCTGGATGTCCGGCGCGGCGTAGAGGCCGAGCTTTTCCAGTTGCGGCAGGCTGATCGCGGTCAGGTGGCCCTGGCGGCGGCCGTGGATGGTCTTCTCGACGCCGTCGGCCAGCACCACCGGGCTTTGCAGCAGCTGGTGCTTGAAGATGCGACCGGTCTTCACCGGCAGCGCGTCGAACTTGGCGCGCAGATGCGGCGCGGTGGAGAGATGGTCCATCACGTGGTTTGGCCGGAGGAACAGCGCCATCTCGCTGCGGCCGTCCGGGAGTTTGACCCGGTCCCAGCAGTGCGGGTAGTCAAAGCGCCGCGCTTCCAGCTCGGACAGCAGGATTTCCATGATCCATACCCAGGGCAGCCGGCTGCCGTCGGTGTCGACGATATGGCTGTTCATCTCCGCCAGCAGGTCTTCGATGAAGCCGCCTTGCTGCGGGTCGAGGTCGGCGAACTCGCACAGCAAGGCCCAGCTGCACAGCAGGGCGGCGTAGTTCTCCATCATCCGCCGCGCGGTGGCGTCGCCGGTGGGGGCGCGGCTGTGACGTTCGCACAGTCCCAGGTAATGGCGGTGCAGGTCGCGCAGCCGGGCCGGCTCGATGTCGGCCAGAAACTGCAGCCAGGCCCACAGCGGGAAGGCCGGCAGATCATGCGGAATCAACGCGCCTTGTCGCGCCACCGACAGGCTGCTGCGGCACAGCTTGGACTGCAGGCTCTGCACGTCGACTTCCTCGCCGGCCAACAGCACCGGCGCGCACATCAGATAAGGCGTCAGGCTGGCCCCAACGCGGGTGAACTCGAAACGATAGGTCGACTGCAGCAGCGCGTCGATGTCGGACAGCACCGTTTTCGGTAGCTTGGAGAATTCATCCCAGCCCACCGGCTGCGAGGTGAACGACACCGAGGCGCGGCGGCGGTGGTCGGTTTTGAGCATCTGCCCGGACAGCACCTGAAACGCCAGGGTGGTCTGTAAGCTCTCCAGCAGCTTGGACTTGCCCGAGCCCTTCTCGGCCTGCATCTGGAAGTGCGGATAGAAGCCGAGCAGGGTTTTGAGGTGCGCGCCCAAGGCCCACACCAAGGGGATGGCGGCCGCATTGTGATGGAAGGTGTCCTGATAAGCTTGGATCACGGTGCGCGCCTGCTGCGTAGTGCCACGCGGAAACGTCAGGTTGTAGTAGAGGCATTGCTTCTGCGGCTCGACGAAATAGCAGTCTTGCCCCTCCTGCGCCGTCAGCGCGCCGGCCTTCCACGCCAGGCCAACAAAGTTGACCACATCGCGCGCGCCCAGGTCGGCGGCCCGCTCCATCAGGTTGACCAGGCGCTGGAACTGCGCCGGCTTCCAGATCGCGCCGAAGCGGCCCTTCCACCATTCCAGGTTGTACAGCTTGTCGTCGGTGGCCACCTCGCGCTGCAGCGTCACCCCATGCCGCGCCAGCTGGGCGCTGACGCCGAACACGGTTTCCGGCTGATGGTCGGCCGCGCCGCTGATGGTGGCCAGGTGGCTTTGAATGCGCAGCCGCGACAGGCTGGCCACGCGGAAGGAACATAGATCGCCTAGGGTTTCCGAGCGCTTGCCGTCGTCGTCGGTTTTGAACTCGTCGACGTATTGGGTGAAGTCCTCCTTCACCCGGAAACGCCAGTACACCGCCCAGTCATGGCCCGGCAACTGTACCCGCCGCGTGCCCTCCAGCCGTTCGCCGCCGCCCGGCATGCCGGGCACCAGCCACGGCTCCAGCTTGCGCAAACGTGTGGTCAGCTCGTTCTTGCCATGGCGTTGCAACACATCGTTGATGTCCTCGCCTTCGTCCCATTCCTGCATATCCACCAGCAGATGGCCGATGTCCGCCGCCGTCAGCTTCTCCGACAGCCGCCAGGCGGCGGCCAGGCCCGGCCGCACGCCGCTGGCCGGATTCACAGGGTCGCTATGGTCCAGCGCCACCCGCACCGCCTTGCCGCGCAACACCGTCCAATCGAGGCTGTCGACATTGCCAACGCCGCGCAGCGCCAGCGCCGCCACGTCCGGCGGGGTGCAGCTTTCCACCGACAGCGCATTGATCGGGCTTTCCACCAGATAGACCAGGCGGGCGCGCTGCAGCCGTTGCGGGTCGCTGCACCAGCCGTGGCCCTCGCGCGCGCCTTGGCACTGGGTCTTCACGCCGCCGTTCAAGGCGGGATCGACATAGCGCAGATCCACCGCCGCCAGCCGGCCGCCGCTGCGCACCAGGAAGGCGACGGCCGCACCACCGTGGCCCACTTCGCCGGCGGCGATCTTGGCGCTGTGCCAATCGTTCCAGCCCAGCGTCTTGCAGCGCAGGGCGCGCCGGATCACCGCTTCGTCTATGCCCCGGCCGGTGAGATAGGCGATGGCCGCATCGGCTTGGGCCAGGCAGCGTTCGCCGATGTAATCGAGGGTAGACTTGCGTACCGGCGCGGCCTTGTCCTTCATCGCGGGTTTCGGTTGCGGCAGGCCGTACCAGTCGCCCAGCAGGCGCGCGGCCGCCAGCGGCGTGTCCAGCTCAGGTTGGCAGTAGCGCAGCAAGTCGATGCAACTGCCGCCGGCGTCGCCGCTCCAGTCCTTCCAGCCGCGGCCGTCGGCGAAGATCGACAGCGACGCTTGGCTGTCGGGGTGGTGTGGGCTGTGATAGTTGCCCTTGCCCTGACGCTTCAGGCCCAGCCGGGCCGCCAGGTCGTGCAAGTCGATCTGCTCCTTGAGTTGATCGAACCATTGGCCCAGGGCGGTCGGCGCGCCGCCAGACAAGCCGGGAGCGTCTCGCCCGGTACGCGGGAGAGGGATTCGTGCGGTCATGGGATGTCCTTAGAGCAGTTGGCCGATGTCGACGCTGGCGTCGATGACTTGTTGCTGCAGCGGTGCCAGCAGCCCGGCCAGGCGTTGCGCCGGCAATGGCTGGTTCTCGGCGCAGTCCAGCAGCTCGACCAGCCCTTGCAGGCCGTCGCCGGTGCGCGTCAGGCGCGAGACGCCAGCGCTGACGGTGTGTTCGATGCGGCGGCACAGGCTTGCCAGTTGGCTCAACGGCTCGCGCAGTGCGGCATGTTCGGGGGTGTCGGCCAGCTGCTGCAGCTGGGCCAGTTGGTGATGTACGGCGGACAGGATCAGGGCGTTCATGCCAGCACCTCCACGGCGAAACCGGTGGCGGTGCGATGAATCAAGGCGCGTTGACCCTGAGCGACCAGCAAGGCGGCGAGCGCACGGGCTTCGGCTTCGTTGGGCAGCGTGGAAACGGGACGGGTGGTGCGTGGAAATAGGGCGCGGAAAGCGCGCAGGGTGATGCTAGGCATGGAGGCCTCCATAGTGTGCGATTAAGCCCAACTCCTCGCCGCCAAGCGGGGAGACAGGCAGATGATAGGGTTGGCGGACCGGCACTATGGAACCGGCGCGTGCAAGCACGCCCCCACCACTGCCCGCCATAGAAATGGACGCACCAATGGTGTTTCTAACGGACGTAAAAATAGCCACGATAATAAAAAGGCGGCTGTCCGCCATAGTGTTCGGGCCGCCAAGCCCGGTCGCTGTTTTGAAAGCGATGTAAAGATGGTGCAGCAATCGAGCGAACTTGTCAATTCGCTGGCGGGGGTGGGGAATCAGGTTCGCGCAGTTCATCGGGGTGGATATTTCTAAAGCGTGGAGCGGGATCATCGGGAATGGGGCCGGGTTTTACCAGGCATATTAATAAAGCCGCCGATCAATATTAAATAAGTGAATTAAATACATTTCAGCCAACGATATTCAAGGTCGATTTCAGAGGGAGTACATGGCCCGCCGGCCGGCGAGCCATGGCGTTTAGCCCAGGACGCGATGCCGCACGCGGCCGGGCGTCACGATCAGCGCTTGCCGAGGCGAGGGCGACAGGCCTGGCAAGGTGCGCAGCCGCTCCGGCGGAATCCGCGCGCCGCCGTGGATGGGCTGGGCCAGGGTCAGCGGCTCGCCCTCCAGCGTCTTGTACTGGTGGCAGCAGTCATCGTTGCTGCAGTTGTAGTAATTCTCCTTGGTCGCAGCGCTGAGCATGCGGCTGGTCCGCACCCGCGACACCGCGCCGCATAAGGGGCAAGGGAAGGCCATGATGCAGTCTCCTCAGTCAACGATTTCAACGGCGTCAATCAACACGCAGGCGGCGAGGTTTTCGACGACGTAGGCGTCGTGGCTGGCGTGATAGAACTCCACCCGGTTCAACGACGGCTCCTCGTGGTAGTGGTAGCGGCTGGCGTGCTGATTGAAGTACAGCGACAGGTTGTCCAGCCGGGTAATCAAGATGCTGTCGCCGGGGAAGAAGGCGGCCGTCGCCGTCTGCAGCCCGCCCAGGCGCTGTTTGTGAAACACCAGGTCGTCGCCTTCGGCTTGCGGGTTGGCGTCGCAGACCGCATCCGGCAGCAAGTCCGCGCCCACCAGGACCACCAGGCCGGGGTCATCGCGCCACGCTGGAGCCAGCCGCTGCTTGAGCGCATAGCGCACCAGGCGATGCAGCGAGCGGAAGCGTTCGCTCTCGCCGATGCGGGCGCCCTCGATCCAGTTTTGCGGGGCTTGTTCGCGGATCTGCTGTAGCCAGCCGAGATTGACGTCTTCCAACAGCGGATGGGTCTCTCGGTTCGAGTTCGGCGCGCGCTGCAGACCGTGGAAGCCAATCATGATGCGGTCCAGCAGGATGCGGCGTTCCAGCGCCTGCCGCGCGCGGTCTTCAAAGCCGGCCGGCGTCTGGCTCTCGCTCCACCAGGCGTCCAGCGTGTCGTAACTGAAGGCGGCGTCGAAGTTGGTTTGCTGGCAGTGGTATTGCGCTGGCCGCCAGGTCTTGCCGGCCGGCTGGCGTTCATGGCGCTGGGTGTCGACGGTGGCCGCCAAGGTGCCGGCGAGATCGAAGTGCTTGGCCTTTCCCCGGATATCGGAGACGCCGAGCAGGTTGATCGCGGACAGCAGCCGGCTACGGGCCTTCAGCGCGTTGAGGCGGGCTTGCGCCGCTTGGGGCGTGGGGGTGGCGAACAGGCTGTCCTGGGCGCGGTACTGCTCCAGCGCGTGGTAGTAGTGGTCGATGAACTGGTTCAGCGCGTGGCGGGTGGGGTTCTGCATGTCTCGTCTCGGTTAGCGGTTGATCAGGGCTTGGTACTGCGCGTCGCGCTGGGCTTGGTATCGCTGTCGGGCAATCACGTTGTGTTGCTGTAGCGGCGGGGTGGCCAACGGCGGCAGCGGCTGGTTCAAGCGGGCGAGCAGCGTGTCCGGGGCCGCCGGCGAAGCACTGCATAGCGTCTGCTGCAGCGCGCCGGGCTTGAGCACGGCCTGGACTTGCTCTTCTTCGCGGTGCCAGTCGGCGCTGCCGAACACGCGCTCGATGCAGGCCGGCGGCGCTTGGGTTAGCAACAGCGTCAGCACCGGCAGTTGCTCGCCCCATTGGGGCAGGTGGTCGTCGAGCACCGCGTCCCAGTACTGGCGCTGCAGCGCGTCGCGCGCCTCGGCCAGCGCCTTGCGCTGCTCGAACAGCGCTTCATGCTGGATTTCGGCTTGAATCTTCTCTTCCTCGGCGATCTTCAGCGTTTCCTCGGCCAATTCCAGGTTGGCCATCTCCTTGTGCTTCAGCTCGCGCACGGCCTTGGTGGGGACGCCCAGGCCTTGGCGCATCGCTTGGCGGCAATCCTTGCGCGCCTGCTCGGCCTCCATGCGCAGCGCGGCGGCGGTGTGCTCGCGGCGCGTGGTCTGGCTGGTCAACTGCTGCCAGGCGTCGAGCGCGTGTTCGAAGGCGCTCTGGCGTTCGGCCAGCTCGGCCACGGCCGCGGCGAGGCGGGTTTGGGTGGTGGGGTTCTGGATATGCATGGTCTGAGTCCGGGAAGTTGCGGGGTTAGGCGCGGCGGGCCGCGATGCGTGCCGCCATCCAGCTCTCGATTTCAGAGGACAGCCAGGCCACGCTCTTGCCGCCCAGCGGCACCGGTGCCGGGAAACGGCCCTGCTTGATGGCGTCGTACACCGACGAGCGGGACAGGCCGCAAGTGGCGATGACTTCCGGCAAGCGCAGAAAGCGCAGCGGTTGAGAGGAGGGCGAAGCGGCAACAGCGGTCATGAAGCGTCCTTGTCGGTGGAGGTGGATATCAGTGGATGGCATCGGATACGCCGATCAGCGAACGCAGTATTGCGGAAATTACAAACGGGGTTTGGGGGTTGGGTTGTGCCGCGCTCCCACACAACAAAAAAATTTGAAATGCCAAAAAAACGCGGATTTTGCTATTGACGATGGGCGGGAAAACAGCAACGCGGGCGCAAAATGGCCCGCCATGGAACGGCATCGGATGGCGGTGGACGGGCTAGGACGGACTCAGCGGCAAGGAAACGGGGGACAGCAGGAAAACGCGAAGCGGGGGCGGTTAGCGAATACGGCGACTGCATGCATAGCGTGCATGAAAACGCATGAATCCGAGCGGGGGGACAAGGGCGCGCCAGGCCATACGGCAAGGGCCTGGCACGGGTTCATGCAGCTGCATGATTAGCGGCCCATGAAGTGCGGGGGCGAGGCGGGGCTTCGATAGCGCGCGCTGGGTGGAGCTGGTAAAGAATGGATTTACGAGGGTCAAATGGGTTGTATTGACCGCAGGCCTACCAGGGCGAGCCAACTATTGCATAAAAGCTAATCAGGCGTGTGCTGCTATATTACTTTTTCTTATCGTTTGAAATTAATTTAGCCGCATCAATCTGCGCCTGGACAAAATCAGACCATGCTTGCAAGACTGTTTTCCGCTGCTCAGCATACTCGGCACGGTTGTAAACCCCTTTAATTCCGACGATTTTGTGAGCTAGTGCCTTTTCAATGGCGTCGGACGGATAGCCCATCTCATGTAAATGAGTGGATGCCGTGCGGCGGAAGTCATGTAGGACGAAATGCTGCACATCCAGCGATAGTGAGTTCACTGCTTGATTGAGCGTACTTCGGCCAATCGGCTTATCTTCACAGCTACGACTGCTCGGGAAAAGAAACTTGGAATGTCCTGCCAAAAGCTTTAGTTCTTGCAGCATTTCCAATGCTTGGCGGGATAGGTACACTCGATGGGGCTTGTTTTTCTTCATACGCTCAGCGGGGATGTCCCATATCCCAGCATCAAAATCAAACTCAGACCAAGTCGCTTGAATCAGCTCGCTCTTTCTAACCATAGTGATTGCTAACAAGTGCAGTGCTAGGCGTAGAGATCGGCGGACGTCTGATTGGTACACGGCCCGTAGTACTTGGCCGATTTCCTCGCCTGACAGCACCCGATCGCGGCTTTCTTCCACAGCGATAAAGCGGGCCACCAGAGCTGCGGCAGGGTTGGTTTCCGCTAGTTGCCGGGCTATCGCATAGTCGTACATGCGCTTAAGTGCATTGCGCGTAACAAGGGCCATCTTTGGAGCTCCGCGAGCCTTGATCCTGTCGCAAAGCTCCAGAACATCAGACGGCTTCACTTCCGCCAGCGGCATGCCCCCTAGCCAAGGTAATACGTCCTTGTCCATGATCCGGCGCATCGTCTTCTGATAGCTGCCTGATTTTCCCTCCAGCTGCTCCTCCAACCAATTGTCGGCGAAGGCCGCAACCGTATTGAGCCGTTCCACTTTGGCCGCTTGGACTGCTCGCTTAGGGGACTCTCCATGAGCTACTAGCTCTGCCCATGCATCCCGCTGCTTGCGTGCAGCTTTCAAGCTGATTTCTGGGTAAGGCCCAATAGTCAAAGTCGGCTGCCGAACCCCATGCAATTGATAACGATAGCGCCAGACCTTGGTGCCGCTAGGCATCACTTCCAGCAGCAAGCCACCCGAGTCCGTGATCCGGTAGCGAGCATCTTTTGGCTTCAATGCATTGATACGGGCATCGGTCAGTAGTTTGGCAGCTCTTGGCATAGGCTCCTCTTTGGTACACGGTCGAAATAAAAGGTACACGATAGTGGCTAAAAGTCATGCTCTATGTAGGTTTCAATATTTATGCGCGAAATTCAGAAAAAAACCCCCGAAAAAACGGAGTTGATTTGTATAAAATTCAAAATCAAATGCATTGCAACGCATTGAAATATAAAGAATTTATCGTTTATGGTACACGTAAATAGGTGTTGAAACTTGTGTACCAAATTGATATGACATTGTGTTTGGAAATTGATCTTGAGGATAGGAAAAGCCGTTGGTCTAGGTACACATAAAAACCTACACTGTCGAGTGTGTGCCTAAGTGTGTACCTAAAACCATTGGCTGTCTATGGATGTTGCTGGATGCCACTGGACGAAAAAACTTAGTAACAGCAGGAGTTATGAGAGGTTTTTTGGATGTTACTGGATGTCGTTGGACATCCAGTTATTTGCCGATGCAGAAACGGCTGAAGATCACGCCCAGCAGATCGTCGGCGCTGAATTCGCCGGTGATCTCGGACAGCGCGTTCTGCGCCATGCGCAATTCCTCGGCGAAGATTTCCACTTGTTCCCAATCCGCGTGGGCCAGTTCCAGGTGTTCGGCGGCGCGGCGGATGGCGTCCAGGTGGCGCTGGCGCGCCAGGAACACGCCTTCGCCGCCGCCGCTGTAACCTATCATCTCCAGCAGCTTGGCCTTGAGCAGCTCCACGCCGGCGTGGGTGCGCGCGGACAGGCGCACCAGCGGATGGCCGTCTTCATCGGCCAGGCCCGGCGCTTCGCCGGACAGGTCCACCTTGTTGAACACGTGCACGCGCGGCAGCGCCGCCGGCAGCCGTTGCAGAATGGCCTGCACCTCGCCGGTCAGGCCGTCGCGGCTGTCCGCCAGCACCAGGGCCAGGTCCGCGCGCTCCACCGCCTGCCAGGTGCGTTCTATGCCTATCTTCTCCACCACGTCGTCGGTGTCGCGCAGGCCGGCGGTGTCGATGATGTGCACCGGCACGCCGTCGATGACGATCTCCTCGCGCACGGTGTCGCGGGTGGTGCCGGCGATGTCGGTCACGATGGCGATGTCGTCGCCGGCCAGCGCGTTCATCAGGCTGGATTTGCCGACATTGGGCTGGCCCACCAGCACCACGTGCATGCCCTCGCGCAGGATGGCGCCCTGCTTGGCGGTGGCCTGCACCTGCACCAGCCGGCCGCGCAGCCGTTCAAGCTTGCCCAGCGCGTCCGCCTGTTTGAGGAAGTCGATCTCCTCCTCCGGGAAGTCCAGCGTCGCCTCCACCAGCATGCGCAGGGTGATCAGCTCGTCCACCAGCACGTGGATTTCCTTGGAGAAGGCGCCCTTCAGCGATTTGAGCGCGCTCTTGGCCGCGGTTTCGCTGCTGGCGTCGATCAAGTCCGCCACGCTTTCCGCCTGGGCCAGGTCCAGCTTGTCGTTGAGGAAGGCGCGCTTGGTGAATTCGCCCGGCTCCGCCAGCCGCGCGCCCAGCTCCACGCAGCGCGCCAGCAGCATTTTCAGCACCACCGGCCCGCCGTGGCCTTGCAGTTCGATCACGTCCTCGCCGGTGAAGCTGTTGGGACCGGGGAAGTAGAGCAGCAGGCCGTTGTCCAGCGGCTGGCCGTGGGCGTCGACGAAGTCGGTGTACAGCGCATAGCGCGGCTTGGGCGTCTTGCCGCCGCTGACGGCGGCGGCGAAGGGCAGCAAATCCTTGCCGGACACGCGGATCACGCCGACGCCGCCGCGGCCGGGTGCGGTGGCAATGGCGCAGATGGTGGCGGGGGTGTAGCTAAGGCTCATGGGCATTCCTTGGAATCTGGGCCGCGGCCCCCGCGCGGCGGGGCGTCGTGGCGAGTACGCTTCAATTATCCAGCAAAAAACCCGGCCATGCGGCCGGGTTTGGGGTTCAGAGCGCGCGGGGCAATCAGGATTGCAGCGCGGCCTTGCTTTTCTTCTCTATGCTCTTGTTGATCTGCCACTGCTGGGCCATCGACAAGATGTTGTTGACCACGTAGTACAGCACCAGGCCGGACGGGAAGAAGAAGAACATCACCGAGAAGGCCACCGGCATGATCTTCATCATCTTGGCCTGCATCGGGTCCGCCGGCGGCGGGTTCAGGAAGGTCTGCAGGAACATGGTGGCCGCCATGATCACCGGCAGCACATAGAACGGGTCCGGGCGGGCCAAGTCGGTGTACCACAGGATCCACGGCGCCTGGCGCAGCTCAACCGAAGCCAGCAGCGCCCAGTACAGGCCGATGAACACCGGGATCTGGATCAGCATGGGCAGGCAGCCGCCCAGCGGATTCACCTTCTCGGACTTGTACATCTCCATCACCGCTTGCTGGAACTTCATGCGGTCGTCGCCGTACTGCTCCTTCATGCGCTCAAGACGCGGCGCCAGCGCCTTCATCTTGGCCATGGAGCGGTAGGACGCGGCGGTCAGCGGGTAGAAGATGGCCTTGACGGTCAGGGTCAGCAGCACGATGGCCCAGCCCCAGTTCTGCACCAGCAGGTGCAGCTTGGTCAGCAGCCAGAACAGCGGGGAGGCGAAGATGTGGAAGATGCCGAAGTCCTTGGCGTATTCCATGCCGTCCGCCAGCTTGCTGATCACATCGTACTCTTCCGGGCCGGCGAACAGCGGCACGGACACGCTCAGGCTCTGGCCCGGGGCGATGGTGGCGTAATCCACCAGCGCGGCGGCGGAGTTCAGGCCGTTGCTCTGCTTCAGCTCAAAGCGGCAGGACTTGTCGTCCTTGCACACGCTGGCGCCGTCCAGCGGCTTCAGGATCCACGCGGACATGAAGTAGTGCTGGATCATCGCCACCCAGCCGTCGCTGCCGGTCTTGGCGTAATCGCCTTTGCCCTTGGCCAGATCGTCGAAGCTCACCTTCTGGAATTTGTTTTCCGAGGTGTACACCGCCGGGCCGGTGAAGGTGTGGGCCAGGCGGCCTTCGCCTTCCGGCGTTTGGCTGTCGCGCAGCAGGCGGTAGTAAGCGGTGGCGGCCAGCGGGGCGGCGCCGCCGTTGGCGATGTCGTAACGCACGCCGATCTTGTAGCTGCCCTTGGTGAAGGTGTAGATCTTGCTTACCTTCACGCCATTGGCTTCCGGCGCGGTCAGCTTCACTTCCAGCTTGTCGCCGGAGAGCTCGTAGCTGGTTTTTTCCGCGGTGAACACGGTTTTGTGGGTGGGCAGCGCCGGGTTGCTGGCAGCCACCAGGCCGGTTTGCGCCACATAGACGCGGCCATTCCGGTCCGTCAGCAGATCAAGCGGCTTTTTGCTGTCCACGGCGGAATCGTGCTTCAACAGCGTCAGCTGGCGCAGATCGCCGCCCACGGTGTCGATTTCCGCTTTCAGCACATCGGTGTTCACCGTGATGCGCTGGCCGGAAGTCAGCTTGTTGGAATCCACCGGCTGGGCGTTGTGGGACGCGCTGTTGGCGGCCTGCTGCTGCGTGGCGGCCTGTTTTTGCGCGGCCACCTGCTGCGGCGTCGGCTTGGGCGCGAAAAACTCCTGCCAACCTAGCAGGATGCCCAGGGACAGCATGATGAAGATTATGAGGCGCTTGGAATCCATCTCTCGATACCGGATTTAAGTTCAGGGAACTGGGTCGTAGCCGCTGCCGCCCCAGGGGTGGCAACGTCCGATGCGTCTGGCGGCCAGCCAGCCGCCCTTGAGTGCGCCGTGCTTTTTCATGGCCTCGATCGCGTAGCTGGAACAGGTGGGCTGGAAGCGGCAACGCGGTGCCAGCCACGGGCTGATAGCCAGCTGGTAAAAACGGATCAGGAGGATGAAGAGGCGCGACATCGTGCCAGTTTAGCAAACAGAGAAGACAAAGCCGTGATCACTTCAGTTCGCTCGGCGCGCGTAAAAGGCACCTTGGCGCGGACCACGAAGTCCATGTCCGGCAGCGTTTGCCGGTTCAGGCGGAACCACTCGCGCACCGTGCGCTTGATGTAATTGCGGCGCACGGCCCGCTTGTGGACCTTGCGGCCCACCACCAGGCCCAGCCGCGCGTGCCCCAATTCATTGGGCCGGGCCGATACCTGGAACGTGGCGTTGCTGCGCGACATCCGCAAACTAAAAACGGATGAGAACTCATCCGTTTTTAATAGCCGGTGCGCACGGCGAAAGCGGTAAGCCGACAAAGGCTTATACGGCCAGACGCTTGCGGCCTTTGGAACGACGGGCTGCGATCACTGCGCGGCCGCCGCGGGTCTTCATGCGGACCAGAAAGCCGTGGGTGCGTTTACGACGGGTATTGGAGGGCTGGTAAGTACGCTTCATGATTGGAATTCCTGTTTCGAAACGGAAATAAACGCGTGATTTGACAGGATAAACGCCGGTTTGTCAATGAGGAATTTTCTAAGCACCTGTGGATAACTTTGAGAAAAACCGTTAGAATGCCAAGGCTTACCGTTCCGAGTCCGCTGCGCAATTATTGAACGCGCGCCGGGGCGGAACGCCAACCCAGAGAAGCACTGCCAAAATTCAGCCCCACCCACTGGAGCAACGCGCGCCCGCGCAAGCGCGGCGCGTGCCGGATCCAGGAATTTTGCCAGCGGTTCTCGGGGGCCGCCCCGTCCATGTCTGGCCCGCCTTGCGGCCCGGCGATGCGCGGAACGCGGTCCTTGAATCATGCCGAACACACGTCGTCCGCCCCAAGCGCGGGGCGCGGCGGCTTCTCCCGCCGCTTGGCCTTAAAGCCGACAGCGGGTTTTTCGCTTTTACTTGCGTATATGTAATGACCGAACTGGATCAATTTTGGCCTGGCTGCCTGGCCCGCCTGGAGGCCGAACTGTCTTCGCAACAGTTCAATACCTGGATCAAGCCGCTATCGGCCGAAACCACGGAAGAGGGCATCGCGCTGTTTGCGCCCAACCGCTTCATCATGCAGTTCATCAAGGACCGCTTCCTGGCGCGCATTGAAGAACTGGCGGTGGAGCTGGTGGGGGAATGCCTGGTGGAACTGCGCCTGGGCGCGCCCGCCGGCCGTCCGGCCGCCGCGCCCGCGGTGATGCCGGCCAAAGCCAAGCCCGCGCCCAGCGTGCCGACGCCCAGCGCGCCGTCCCAGGCCAAGCAGGCCGCGGTCAAAGCCATTGGCGGCAGCCACGAAAGCACCCGGCTCAATCCCTCGTTCACCTTCGACACCCTGGTGACCGGTAAGGGCAACCAGCTGGCGCGCGCCGCGGCCATGCAAATTGCGGAAAACCCGGGCGACCAGGCCTACAACCCGCTGTTTGTTTACGGCGGCGTGGGCCTGGGTAAGACCCACTTGATCCAGGCCATCGGCAACCACGTGTTCCAAAAGAACCCGCAAGCCAAGATCCGCTACATCCACGCCGAACGCTATGTGGCCGACATCATGCGCGCCTACCAGCACAAGGCCTTTGACGAATTCAAGCGCTACTACCACTCGCTGGACCTGCTGCTGATCGACGATATCCAGTTCTTCGCCGGCAAGAACCGCACCCAGGAAGAATTCTTCTACGCCTTCAACGCGCTGATCGAGGGCGGCAAGCAGGTGATCATGACCTGCGACAGCTACCCCAAGCAGATAGAAGGCATGGAAGAGCGGCTGATCTCCCGCTTCTCCTGGGGCCTGACCGTGGAAATCCAGCCGCCGGAGCTGGAAATGCGCGTGGCCATTCTGATGAAAAAGGCCGAGGCCGACAGCATCAAGCTGGATCACAACGTGGCCTTCTTCATTGCCCAGAACGTGCGCTCCAACGTGCGCGAACTGGAAGGCGCGCTCAAACGCGTGGTGGCTTACGCCCGCTTCACCAATCAGAACATCTCGCTGGAACTGGTCAAGGAAGCGCTCAAGGACATCCTGGCCGCCGGCAACCGCCAAGTGACCGTGGACGCCATCCAGAAAACCGTGGCCGAGTACTACAAGATCAAGCTGTCCGACATGCACAGCAAGAAGCGCAGCCGCGACATCGCCCGGCCGCGCCAGGTGGCGATGGCGCTGGCCAAGGAACTGACCCAGCTGTCCCTGCCCAATATCGGCGACGCCTTTGGCGGCCGCGACCACACCACCGTGCTGCACGCCTGCAAGACCATTGCCGAAATGCGCGGCAACGACGCCGATATCGCTCACGATTACGACACGCTGCTGGCCATGCTGCGTAACTAAGACCATGAAGCCTAACTTGAACCGACTCACAAACACCCAACGGGAGCCCGCCCCATGCTGATCCTGCAAGCCGAACGCGATGCCCTGCTCAAGCCACTGCTGGCAGTCACCGGCATTGTCGAGCGTCGTCACACCCTGCCCATCCTGTCCAATGTGCTGATAGAGAAAAAGGGCGGACAAGTGGGCTTCCTGGCCACGGACCTGGAAATCCAGATCACCACCGCCAGCAGCGACGAATTGCCGGGCGAAGACTTCCGCCTGACCACCTCCGCCAAAAAGCTGCAGGACATCCTGCGCGCCATCCCGGGCAACGCCACCGTGACCCTGGAACAACTGGACGGCGGCCGCCTGACCCTGAAAGCCGGCAAGAGCCGCTTCAACCTGCAAACCCTGCCGGCAGACGACTTCCCGCTGTTGTCCGTGGGCAGCGCCAGCGACTCCAGCTTTAGCCTGAGCCAGCGCGAACTCAAGCGCCTGATCTCCCAGGTGCAATACGCGATGGCGGTGCAGGACATCCGCTACTACCTGAACGGCCTGCTGATGCAGACCGACGGCAACCAGGTGCGCCTGGTGGCCACCGACGGCCACCGGCTGGCCTTTGCCAGCGCGGACGTGGAAGCCAATCTGCCCAAGTCCGAAGTGATCCTGCCGCGCAAGACCATCATCGAACTGTACAAGCTGCTGCAGGACATCGACGACCCGATCAATATCGAAGTGCTGGCCAACCAGGTGCGCTTCAGCTTTGGCTCCACCGTCATCATCAGCAAAGTGGTGGACGGCAAGTTCCCGGACTACAACCGCGTCATCCCGCTGGACAACGACAAGATCTTCTTGATTGAACGCCTGGAATTCCTGCACGCCTTGCAGCGCGCCGCCATTCTGGCCAACGAGAAATTCCGCGGCGTGCGCCTGGTGCTCAAGCCCGGCTCCATGTCCATTCTCTGCACCAACAGCGAGCAGGAAGAAGCGGAAGAAGAACTGGAAATCGCCTACCAGGGCGGCGAGCTGGAAATCGGCTTCAACATCAACTACCTGATGGACGTGCTGACCAACCTGCCGGCGGACACCCTGCAACTGGCCTTTGGCGATTCCAACCGCAGCACCCTGGTGACCATACCGGACGTCAGCAACTTCAAATACATCGTCATGCCCATGCGGATTTGACGCGGGCCGCCACCTGGCAGCCCGCCGGCGGCGGAGGCCCCGCCCCGGCAAACGGATTTTCAGATTGACCGGCAGAGGCCGGCCGCGCGGCGCCAGGAGTCACTCCCGGCCCGCCCGGCCCCTCTCCATACAGAAAGCAGCAGATGAGCGAACAGGAATACGGCGCGGATAGCATCAAAGTCCTCAAAGGATTGGATGCGGTACGCAAACGCCCCGGCATGTATATTGGCGACACCTCGGACGGCACCGGCTTGCACCACATGGTGTTTGAAGTGCTGGACAACGCCATTGACGAAGCGCTGGCCGGCCATGCCGACACCATCAAGGTCATCATCAACCCCGACAACTCCATCACCGTGGAAGACAACGGCCGGGGCATCCCCACCGACATCCACCCGGAAGAAGGGCGATCGGCGGCGGAAGTGATCATGACCATCCTGCACGCCGGCGGCAAATTCGACAGCAACAGCTACAAGATCTCCGGCGGCCTGCACGGCGTGGGCGTCTCCGTTGTGAACGCGCTGTCCGACTGGCTGCGTCTGAAAATCTGGCGCGACGGCAAAGTCCATGAAATGGAATTCCGCCGCGGCGACGCCGTGGCCCCGCTCACCGTCACCGGCCACACCAATCACCGCGGCACGGAAGTGACCTTCCGCGCCAGCGAAGAAACCTTCGGTCTGGTGGAATTCCACTTCGACATCCTGGCCAAGCGCATCCGCGAACTGTCCTTCCTGAACCAGGGCGTGGGCATCAACCTGATAGACAAGCGCAGCGGCAAGGAAGAAAGCTTCGCCTTCTCCGGCGGCGTGGCGGGCTTCGTGGAATACATGAACCGCAACAAGAACGTGCTGCACCCCAAGGTGTTTTACGGCCTGGGCGAAAAAGACGGCATGACCGTGGAAGTGGCGATGCAGTGGAACGACTCCTACCAGGAAAGCGTCCAGTGCTTCACCAACAACATCCCCCAGCGCGACGGCGGCACCCATATGACCGCGCTGCGCCAGGTGATGACCCGCACGCTGAACCAGTACATTGAAGAGAGCGAAGTGGCCAAAAAGGCCAAGGTGGACACCACCGGCGACGACATGCGCGAAGGCCTGACCTGCGTGCTGTCCGTCAAACTGCCGGACCCCAAGTTCTCCAGCCAGACCAAGGACAAACTGGTCTCCAGCGAAATTGGCCCGGTGGTCAATGAAGTGATCAGCGAAGCGCTGAAAACCTATCTGCTGGAACACCCTAACGACGCCAAGATCATCTGCGGCAAGATCGTGGAAGCCGCCCGCGCCCGTGAAGCCGCGCGCAAGGCCCGCGAAATCACCCGCCGCAAAGGCATCATGGACGGCCTGGGCCTGCCCGGCAAACTGGCGGACTGCCAGGAAAAAGACCCCACCCAGTGCGAACTGTACCTGGTGGAGGGTGACTCCGCCGGCGGCTCTGCCAAACAAGGCCGCGACCGCAAATTCCAGGCCATCCTGCCGCTGAAGGGCAAGATCCTGAACGTGGAACGCGCCCGCTTCGACAAAATGCTGCAAAGCCAGGAAGTGGCCACCCTGATCACCGCCATGGGCTGCGGCATTGGCAAGGACGAGTACAACCCGGACAAGCTGCGCTACCACCGCATCATCATCATGACCGATGCCGACGTGGACGGCGCGCACATCCGCACCCTGCTGCTCACCTTCTTCTACCGCCAAATGAGCGAACTGGTGGAGCGCGGCCACATCTACATCGCCCAGCCGCCGCTGTACAAGGCCAAAGTGGGCAAGCAAGAGCGCTACCTCAAGGACGACTCCGAGCTCAATCAGTTCCTGCTGCAACTGGCGCTGGAAAAGGCCGAACTGATCCCGGCGGAAGGCGCCGCCGCGCTGTCCGGCGACACCCTGGGCGAAATTGCCCGCCAGTTCCTGCTGACCCGCTCCGTGATTGAACGCGAAAGCCGCGTAATCGACCCGCTGGTGCTGGAAGCCATGCTCAAGACCGGCCCGCTGTCCCTCAGCAGCCAGCAAGAAGCGGACGCCGCGCTGGCCAAACTGAGCGCGCTGCTGCCGGCGGACGCCATCGAACTGGAACTGCTGCGCGATGAAAAGAACGACGGCCACCTGATCAAGATCATCCGCAAACTGCACGGCAACGTGATGGTGACGGTGATGGACCAGGACTTCCTGGAATCCGGCGACTACGCGGAAATGAAGAAAACCGGCGACATGCTCAGCGGCCTGCTGCGCGAAGGCGCCCACGTCAAACGCGGCGAAACCGTGAAACCGGTGGCGGAGTTTGGCGAAGCGCTGGACTGGCTGCTGGCGGAAGTGAAGAAGGGCATGAACATCCAGCGCTATAAAGGCCTGGGCGAGATGAACCCGGAACAGCTGTGGGAAACCACGATGGACCCCACCGTGCGCCGCCTGCTGAAGGTGCGCATTGAAGACGTGATGAGCGCGGACGACGTGTTCACCACCCTGATGGGCGACGAAGTGGAACCGCGCCGGAACTTCATCGAGGGCAATGCCTTGATTGCGCGGAATATTGATGTGTGACATTGTAGGATCCCACGAATATCTAGATTTTTCCCACTTTTCTAGATTTTTGGGATTTCACACACAGTCTACGCTGTAAGAAAGATGGCCTCCAAGTTTGGAGGTCATTTTTTATCCCCCTCTTGGACCAAGCCGTCTGCTGATCGGCCAAAGCTAACTTTGGACTGACTGACTAGAATGGACCGCAATTTATCACTTACAGGTCTGTATGTAGCTAACGGCGCTCAATATCTCTTCTCATTGCTGGCGGAGGGGGCATCCGCTCAGAGTCTTCTGACTCTTATGTCATATATTGTGCAAGCTCAAGGAACTAGAGTCGCACATCATCATTGTCGGTAGCGACCTTGCGTTTGATTCCCATTCAAATCGCGCCGGTATTTTCCATCGGTACAGCCCGAACCAAATTCAATACAAGTTTTTAGCAGGGACAAGTTCTAGGGACATGGTCATTACAGACGTTGCTGGATTCTTGGCAAAGCTCACATCCAGCATCCAGGGCAACTCATTTTCTATGCCTTAATGTCAAGCTATTGGCATATAGCTCGCGCGAACTGATGTGGTTGATCTGTATTCGAGCATGTAAAGTTACTCTAGAATGTGACATTGTAATATTTTGTGTACGCTACATAGTCGGCAGCCCAGCATCACCATGTGCAATGAGGGCTATGTGCTCGATAACATCAGGGCCACGACTTCAAGTGCGTTTGGGTGTTTTCGGCCAGAGGCCGGTGAAGATGCAGGTAAGGGCAAAAGATCAACGCAGGAGCTGATTTCGGCCTATGGAACCACGAAGTCTCAAATCTAGGAAGGGTAAGCATGGCAGTAGCACCACTGGATGGAGTTCTGAATCAGGCGCAGCGTGATAGTCTCGAAATTGTGGACTTCATCTTCCACATCATTGCACCGGACGCCGACGAGGGAGATGAGGTTGTCTTTCTCGACGAGGTGCAATTACAAGCCAAACAAAAGAATTTCTTTTTAGATCGGTTGCGCGAAATCGCCGAAGGTACGCAGTACGTGTTCAAGCAAGATGCGGTGCATCTGAAGGAGAAGTGTGAACAACTGATCGGGGAATCTGACAGGTTCCTTGAGCTGTCTCGTCAGATCGCCACGGACTTTGCGGGGCGTCACCAGGGACGCATGTCAGCAGGTGTATTCATCGTGTCGGTGGTGAAGTACCTGAGCGCGGCGCACAACTGGCAGCAACTGGTGTTCCTAGTGAAGATGGACAAGCAGCCCACGTTCACCTACAGCTATGAAGAGAGAGACAATCGGCGCGTCGCTGTCGTCAACGAGGTTCCAAACTCACTCAATGAAAATAAGAGCGCGGTGCAGAAGAGTGCTCTGATCGACGCGTCGGGGCAGTTTGTTTGGAACGTGCTCGCGTTCGACCGCGTGAAGAAGCCGGGACTGAGTGACTACTTCCGTGGTTTCCTTGGGGTGACTGAGCGTCAACAAGAGTCCGTGCTGACGAGGGCTGCCCACGCGGAAGTTCGAAAATGGGCGAAGAAGCTGCCGGCGGACAAACTTCCTCCTGGTGAGGATCTGAACACCTTCCTTGGGCGGTCACTTAACTATCTGAATGACCATGATATCTTCGACACAGATGCGTACTTGAACGCAGTGGTCCGGGATGAGGATGCCGTCCGTAAGGCTGAACTCACTCAATCGCTGCGCGACGCTCTTGCAGAAGCAGGGGTGGCCGGACAACAATTTAGGCCACAACCTGGCTCTCTGCGTGATAGAGACCGGAAACAGGTCTACAAGACGCTCGAAGGAGTGACCATCTCGTTCGAAGGTACCCAAGAGGCCGTGGGCATGAATATCGAGAAGTTGGGCGCAGGGCGTGCCCGTATCACCATTGAAACCAATCGTCTGGATCCCAAAGGCTAGGAGTGTATGACCGCTATAGCGGACCTGCTAAACGCAATCGATGAACTGCGAATGCATGCAACGCAGTTCATCGATGAGAGTTTTCGCTTGATCGTAGGAGGGGAAGCGCTAGGTGGGGCTGTAAACGTGGAAATTCGACGAGTTACCGACCTGGTGACTGAGCTGGGCGTTGGCCCACCAATACTGATGATCTCTGATGCGCCTGCCAACGTAGCTGATTTGGAGGGTACCGCCTATGATGAAGAGCCATGGCGGCTAATTCTTGGCAAGGCGCTGCTTGCCGAACGTCTGCGGGTGAGAGGTGAAGAGGCTACGTTGTTGTTTTTCACGGTGGAGGGGTTTCACCAGTGGCTTATCCACACCGATCCGTTTTTATACCCAAGCGGGAATGAGCCCGACCTGGCCAAGCCAACAACGGTTCGTATTCATGGGCTGCAAGAAGGGTTTGGCGGGCCACTACTATGGGTGTTGCCGTCTGCAGGAGAGGCACCGGAAGTGGTGGCGGCCAAGCTCCCCGACTTGTCGGAGGTTCATGGGCTGATCCACACCAACGCGGTCAAGCCGCTACGTGTATGTCCCTCTGCCTATGCGTTGACCTGGGGAAATCTCGGAACTGCTGAAGCAGCACCCTTGGTCCGATTGAGCGCGTGTGTGCTGTCGGCTTGCCTGGTTCAGGAGCTGCGGCGTGTCGATGAACGATACGAAGCCACTCTTCGCGGAACCAAACGAATCTCGCTGCCATTGTTTGATGATGGGCAAGTGGTTACGTCTGAGACGCTCCATGGACTGATCGAGGCAGTTCACTGGGTGTACGAGGAGCGGCCTGAAACACGGCTGCGACTAGTCATGGACCGATTGTCGATCGATATCGAGCCAGGCCAGTCTTTGCTCTCCGGCGCAGACAAATACCTAGCAGTGGCGCTACAGCAGGCTCGTGACAGCTATGCATTTGTGATCCTTGAGCGCAAGGACGCCTATCATAAGGAAGTCCGCGAGCTGATGAAGGACATGAAATCACAGGCTGACTTGTACGCGGCGAAAGTGCGGGACCTAGTTAATGCCCTAACCCGCGACGTACTCGGGATACTGGTGCTTATTGGTTTCTCGTTCGTTGGCAAGTTTGATCAAAAGAATTTGCATGCGCTGATTGAGAGCGCGGAACTCGCACTGCTGGTCAAGGTGTTGGCGGGTTATCTAGTACTGTCCTACGTACTTCAGGTCAGTTCACAGTTGCGTGATGCCAGCCTCGCCTATGAGGAAAGCAAAACGTGGCTCGATATACTTCAGCACTACTCTTCTCAGGCAGACAAACGAGATCGCTTCCTTGAGCCCATTGGTAAGCGGAGGCTGACCCTATTCGTGGCAATGTGGATCACCGGTACAATTTATGTGCTGCTGGCTCTGGCAATCTGGAACCTTCCCTTCATCATCGAACAACTACTCTGAACCAGTAATGGAAGACTATAGTAAGTGGACTTGCAATTACATGCACAAATCCATGTGGTTCCGCAGGTAGCTTGATCATTGCGTCCAACGAGCAATCGCAGGATCTATCGTAGCCGCATCGTTGGGTAAATCAGCCCACCCACCAACAAAACTTAAGTCGTTCGAGTTAGGCAGCTGGTCTGCCGTAAGCTCCCTAATCTTGATCCGCGCGGGTAACGCCGCAGCCTCACCGACAAAAACAGCCTCACGTCGGCCGAGTGACGACAGCATTCGCGCGATACCGGAAAGGCTGTCTGGCAGGAATCTTCGGACATGATCTTGGTCGGCACCATTTGTCAGTCGAAGGATGATCCACGAGTTGCATTGCGACAGAACCGTGCTTTCAACATCAGAGGGCCTTTGCGATACCAGCATCAAACCCAACCCGTACTTGCGCCCCTCCTTCGCAATACGCCGAACAGCATCTTGGGCCTCCTTGTACTGGGCATCTCCTCGATCCGGAACATATCGGTGCGCCTCCTCACATACGATTAGCACCGGATCTTTCTCCCGCTCAACTCTGGTCTGCCAGACCTTGTAGTTGAAGAGCAGCCTGCAGATTAGGGCGGTTAGGGTCCCGGCGACCTCATTTGGCGCGCCAGAGATATCTACAACCTTGACGGTAGACCCCTCCTCTGCTGTAGCGCCAGTCAACTGTAAGATGGCCGCCGTGAGCGTATCTGCGGCTTCATCCCTCATCAGAAACTGCAAGCGGGGATCGGTCCGAAGAACACTCAACTTATCGAGAATTGAGTCATGTGACTTCCGCTCAGTTGCGGACAGCGAGTCTTTTTTTCCACTCTTTCGTCCCTGTACCTGGTCGATATGTCGCTGAAACTCATCCAACGAGAAACGAATAGGCTTATCACGATCAAATGCTACGATATGGGCATGCGTCTTGCCGTCTACTAGCGCCTCAGGAAGATCCCCATCAGGGTTGTCGGGGATGGCCTCCACAATTCCTGCGGTAACCATCCGAGCATGTTTCAGCGCCTTGTAGACGATGTTGTTTTGAGATGTGGCTTCCGCCTCCGTCTTTCCGATGATTAGCGCTCTCAGCTCATCACCTGACATCAACCAGTAGGGTAGTCGCAGCTCCATTCCTGGTGAATCTTGCACGGCGGATGCATACGCGCGAAGAACTTGGCATTTCCCCTGGAAGGCAGAACCGTACTCACCATGAGGATCAATCACGACTATCCTTGGCCGAATGACCTCATCACTGTCGTTTTTCTTATGCTCCAACACTGAATGGATCAGCGCAGCGACCGTACCTGACTTCCCTGAGCCCGTTGACCCCAAGACGGCACAATGCTGCCCAAGGAGTTTGTCCACGTTTGCGCGACACACAGAGCCATTGCTGCCGACATAGGTACCAATCGCTACAAGCGGCGAAACGCCGTTTGACAACTCGGCTCTCTCTGCCGCCGCAAACAGTTCGTCCAACTCATCTGCCGTGGTGAGGTACACTCCTTGCAAAGGCAAGGGATACATTTCGACTCCACGACTGATGCCTAGGCCATCACTATCGCGACGCCAAGTCCCTTGAGCGAATAAATCCGCCTCAAGGATGCGCGAGTCATCTCCTGGGGCGATCCGTGCAGCTCCCTCTTCGATCGCAAGTTCCGACCGCATTCGCAGCATCTTGACGTAGGCGAACAGCAGCCGCCTACCGTAGTGAATTTTGATAATGCTGCCCAGCTGGCCAACCAGATACACACGTCCATCAACGATCCGCGTCAGGTCGGAGAGGTCTGCGTCAATCTCAACTCTCATCGACTCACCGGAAACTTCAATGATCTTGCCAATATGAAGCTCAGCACGCTCAGAGAACTTACTCATTTGATGGCTCCCGTCTTGAGGAAATCAGTTAGCCCACTGAAGGTCCACCATGGGAGATTAGCAACGGAATCGTCGACCAAGCGTTTGCCACCTGTATACAGCGCCTTGTCGGTAGCCACGTAGATTCGTGATTTGAAAGGCATAGACCGCCATACCTCCAAGCGATCTGGCAGCTTAGAGACTCCAGATGAACCAACTTCTCGCACGAAGGCAATCACATTGGTCTTATTGCCCTCACGGAGCAACGCGTCTTCAATTTCAAGATTGATGTGCTCATCCCCGAAACTGTATCCCACGACGCAAAGCACGTGACTCGCTGAAGAATGCAGCTCCCGGCGAAAAGCACCAAAGAGCTCGGCAAACGGGTCCTTCTGTGTTTCAACGTACTTGGTAGCTTGCGGATAGATGAGGGTATCTTCGAGCTTGGAAAGGTAATTTGTACCATACCTCGCTCGCACTAGAGTCCCATCCTGCGCCCGCAGCCAGTCAACCGACCCATGAAGCTTAATGACCTGATGACTGCGAGGCGACAGACTATCTGCGTCCTCTGCACGATGCCCGGTCCAAAAGCCGATACCACCGTTAGAAAACCCATCGAAGACTCTACGCCTTGAGAGAGACAGCGCATCTTCGAGCAGCGTATCGTAGTTTGTTGTAACAAAGGTCACTCTAGAGCGCGACTCCAGATTCGCTCGCCCTGCAAACAGCGCATCCATGAAAGCCTTGTGATGCGACACGTCAACAATTGGACGATCAAGCGATCCAACCTCTTCAGGAGCATCATCTAAAGCTGATTTGTAGCCATAACGAATTGTCTCCGCGATGTGTCGAATCACCATCGCATGCAATCCATTGAGGGCAGCTATATCGAACTCCCTACCTCCTAAGATAACCTTACCGTGACGCCCCCGTGATGCAATTGCAATGAGGTCTCCAAGATGGCTCAAGACGTGTTCAATATGGGCGTCTGCTGGCAGATCTTCGCGAAGAAGCCTGAGTAACTCATCGTGGGGGGCCTCTACGAGCGCCACCACACGCTCTGTGAGCTGATACATCAAAGGGATCTTCGCATCGAAGCTAACCCCAGCGCCCATCAGCCAGACCTGTACATTGGTTTCGAGAAGTTTTAATACCTCCTCGATGCCCTCATCAAAGTCTTTCATCCCTTCTCCCAATTGATCAGGACTCCATCCATTGCATTCGTGAGTGCTTAGGTGGAACGAGTTCGTCAAGATTTTCTGGATTGGCCGCTGCAGCATGTTATTTCTGATGCATATCGAAAATGGACTTGATCTGTCCGCGCGCGTCCTCGTGGTAGGATAATGGCATTTTCAAGGAGTGGCCAGCCAGGAGGGGATATGACATTGCCGTCACTGGACGGACATTGGCATCAAAGCAAACGTGGAGATGCTCGCATCTACCTATTGGATGTTCGCGATAATGATCAACCAGATGCAGCGCTCATTGCTCAACTGTTGATCGAGCAAGTGGAAAGCTCTGTGCCTGATGGTCAAGGTGGCCCGCCCTTAGAGGTCGGGTTGCAGCTGTTCTACGAGGTTATATGGCGCCACAACGCCAGGGGGCCAGCAGCGAAGGGGCACTTCCAGGCAAGTTATCGACGAGGCGTTGATGGTGGGGAAACCGTTTCGTTGACGGGCATCCGCGGAGCTCCGGGAACTGTATTTCTCGACCCAGAACCGATACGCGGTTTGCGAATAGGCACCTACCTGATGAATCAGGCTGTTACCTGGGTACTACGCTGGCCGGAAGCGGATGTTTGCCCCATCCAATTGAACAGCAACCAGGGCTATGAAGAAAACCGCGAGCGGCGCAACCGTTTCTATGAGCAGTTCGGCATAGTGTTCAAATACCGAGATGATGCGCATAGTGAAGGCACATCGCAACCAATGAAGGTGCGCGAGCTACGGCGGGTAGATACTTGGCAGAAAAATATCCAGGAGCGTGATGTGCGAGACGGTTTAGCCATGCTACGGCTGGAAAATGAACGCCTCGCACTGGAACTGAATGGACGATTACTAGCGCTTGATCATGTACGAAACGAGTTGGGCCGCGCTCATCGCCATCCGCTGCGATGGGCCTTACTACAGATGTGGAAGATGTATGCGCCGAGCCGTAGTCAGGTCTTCCTAGTACTCTTGGCGGTGGGGTTGGTATGGTGGCAATTCAAGTCCTGATCACAGTTCGAGCCCGAAGTGGGTGTCTGGTTTGGGCCTGTTTATGAGCCTGATCCCATTCGGTTTGAAAGATGACATCCTGGTCGAAGTCGGCGAGGTCTCCCAGGGGCTCGCCTGTGGCTGTATCTGTCCAGCCTGTCGCAGCCCGTTGGTGGCTCGTCATGGCCAGATTAACATCCATCATTTTGCCCATCACTCACGTGCCTCCTGCACTGAGGCAATGGGCCAGGCTATGCTACTAGCCATTGTTGAAGCATTGCAGGTGCCGGCTTGCAAGCTCGGCTTGCCAGGACCACAACCACGCGTCCTCGCCCTTGAGGCGGTGAGCCTGCCTGCGACCGCGGTTCCTGGGGGCGCTGCCGTGCAGGTCTGGTACCGCCAGCGCCCGCTGCAGCTACTAGTTGAGTGGGATCTGGCAGCCAGCACCGCCACGCGCATGCAATGGCGGACGCAGTGTGTGCCCTCCATCGCGCTCAACCTAACTGCTTTTGTTCGCGAAATTCAACATGGGCAACAGAAGCAGATTCGCAAGCGCGATGTCCAGTTCTGGCTACAGACTGAAGGGCACAAAAGCTGGATCTATCGCACACCGCGACCAGTATCGGAGACACCGTTCCCTGAGAGGCCACAAGACGAGCATCGCGTAGTTGCCATACCTTCACCGGTCACATCGGTGCGGCCAAGACCAACCACACCGGCGGCCATTCTTCCGCGACCGCGTAGTCAAACCCCGCCCAGCCAGGAAGAAATTCGAGAAGCATTGATGGCCCAGCTAGGGCATCGCCCGCCTCGGGCGCCGGTTGATATGGATCTGTTCATCTGCAGAATTGAGGACGCTATCCGACTCGGTGAACTGACGGATGCAGGTCGGCGCTACCTGTTCAAATCAAGTCTATTACCAACAGATGATATTTGGGTAGGGCAAGTCTTAATTCGACTCGGCTACGGGGTAGAGTGATCAGTTCGGGGCTCCGTTCTAACCCATTACTCCAACTCGATCTGAGGACCATAAGCAATGGTATCGATAAGTTTCAACGCATGTCGTGCCGCCGTTTGTGCAGTGTGAGATCAGGATTTCTCAGAATCTGTACTAACATCGAGCGATCCTCTGGATCAGTGGAGACCTCCGCAAGTAAGCGGGACCAATATTGCTTCGATTTTTGATCGTCGAGAGCCATGATTGCTTCATAGGCTTGCCCGGCACTCAATGCTCCTTCAGACACATGGCGAAGGAGTGCCCCCGCTTCGAGGCCAGCATCCCGAATCGATCCTCGATTCCTCTCGACAACTGACGCGAGAGATTGCTAAGTTCTGCATAGCCTCTCCCGGTAGCTATGTCTGTAGACGTGCAAAACCTTCTTTGCGCCGGCGCTTGCGATATCCATCCTGGGCTGTAGCCAGTTGCTGCTTTCGCGTTGTTGTCATTTGCCGCGCTCATTGATTACGCTGTAATCATCCGCATGAATATGCGTAATTGTATTTAAATATATGATGTTTTTGATGTGTCCGGCAGGAAATGCAACAGGTGAACTGACTATTGGCCTATTTTCGAGCAGATCAGCACTTCTGGATTTCAGATGCTGCGTTCTCGCACCTGAATGGCTTACGAGTAGATAAACAACCACCACCGTGCGAAGGTGGGCTGTTGTCCGTGGACTTACTGGAAACAACCATCGGTGCCACACGGATCAAACGGATTCTCCACTCGAGTTTGCTGGAGACTTCCCGTCTAGTCGTGCCCCTGTCAGCAAGGATACAAGCCATGCAAAAGCCCAAACTAACCGCCTCCATGAAGACCTCCTCCTCTGAGGCCTATGACGCTTATGTACGCCAAGCCGTCCAGTCGGCGTTGGATGATCTGCGTCCCAGCATTCCACATCAGGAGGCCGAGCACTACTTTGCCCTCAAGCGTGCGGCGCAGCTACAGTGCTCGAAGCCGGCCTAAGTACCCAATTTTGAGGCAAAATATAGAATATTTACCGATGTAAGCGTGGTTTATCAAGAAAGGATAAACTTATGTAAACTTGCTACAAAACACTTTGCCTCGCGCAGAATGTTTGCACGATGACAGCCAATTGGAGCGAATTTAGTCATGAGCACCAGATGCTCTATGAACTACTATACTTTGTCGTCATTACATCGCAGATCATCTATCTTCACATTGATGGGCGCCTCCCCATCATCCAGACGTTGTTTGGCAATCTTGAGCAGTTCCGCGTCCTCGTTGTCTGCGTTCTTCAGCAACAGCACCCCATCCCCCTGGTCTTCAAAAGATAGGGTATCGCCCTCGACCCAGCCTGCAGAAGCCAGCAGTTCGTTGGGAATTGGCAGTAGCGCATCGCCACTGCCATCCCCTGCATCCAGTAGCGGAACCGTCCAGCTGGTTTGGGGCAGGTTTTCCCAATCTGAAATCGCAGCATCCAGCAGACTTGCTGCTAGCTCATCCACCGACTGTTGTTGGGCTGCGGCCATTTTGGCGAGTCGCTGTTCGAGTTGACGACTCACGAGCAGCGTTAGCCAAGTTTCAGAATTCGGATCATCGATCATGATGCACTCCAATCGCATGCTGTAAACCTCACGGCTGTTGGCCATGGCAGCCGGCTGAGGCGCCCTGGTTATGATTATCCGGGCCGGTTTGCCAAGTGGAGGATTGCTGGCAAGGTGCCATACCAGCCGTAATGCCAGGCCACGGTCATCGTTAGACCTGTACTTTAGTCTAGGCCTGTCAACCTTTTTGGCACTCGTCGGTTGTTGACGCCCGCATAACATCATAAAATTCTTATCTTCTTTTATTTCAATGACATACCCTCTTTGGAGGGTATTTTTATTTGGGACTCGGATGGATTTGAACGCACTGCTGGCCAGTTTCGCCTCCGCCTTTGGCCAAGATCGACGGGTATTGACTTTGCAGCTGGGGACCGGGCAGATCGCCGCCGAGCAGCTGCTGCCGCTGAGCCTGCAGGCCGAAGAGGGGCTGTCCCAACCATACCGCTACACGCTGACTTGCCTGTCGTCGGATACTCATATCGAACTGAAATCGCTGCTGGGCCAGCCGGCGCGCATCGGCATCGAGGATGCGGCGGGCGGCGAGTCCATCCGCTGCGGCATGGTGAGCGAGGCCAGGCTGGCCGGCGCCGATGGCGGCTTCGCCAAGTACGAACTGACCATTGAGCCGCCGTTCGCGCTGCTGCGCCACCGCCGTACTTCGCGCGTGTTCCAGGATCTGACGGTGCCGGACATTATCCAGCAGATCCTCTCCGAACATCAGCAGCGCAACCCGGCCTTCGCCCGGGTGCAGACGCTGTCCATCCAGGTGCAGCCGGCTCAGCCGCGCAGCTACTGCCTGCAATACCGCGAGAGCGATTACGAATTCATCGTCCGCCTGATGCACGAGGAAGGCTACGCCTGGCGCTTCCTGCATCAAGACGACGATGGCCCGCAGGTGCAGCTGGAGGTGTTTGACGACCCATATAGCCTGCCGGCCGCCACATTGAGCCGCGTGCGCTTTCACCGCGCCGACGCCACCGAAGACGAAGACGGTCTGACCGAATGGCAAGCCACCCGTCAGATCGTGCCCAGCAGCGTGGCGCTGGCCAGTTACGACTACAAACCGGTTTCCACCCAGCACAGCGAAGACGGCAGCCGTATCGAACAGGGCCAGGCCGGCCAGTCGCTGCAGAGCAGCCTGACCCACTATGACGCGCCGGGCCTGTATTACGCCGGCGACGATGAGCAACTGGGCCGCTACGCTCAGCTGCGCCAGCAGGCCCACGACCAGCAAGCCAAATCCTTCAGCGCCAGCGGCACCGTGCGCGGTCTGCAGCCGGGCGAGTGGTTCCGCCTGGACGATCACCCGGTGCATGAAGCCGACAGCCCGCAAAACCGCGAATTCGTTGTTACCGGCCAACATTTCCAGGTGCGCAACAACCTGCCCCAGGATCTGGCCCAGTACGTCGGCGCCCAAACCGACGCCACGCCGTTCACCACAGCCATCCAGACCCAGCGCCGCGGCATCCCGCTGACCCCGGCCTACGCCGGCACGTCACTGGCCAAACCCAAATCGCGCGGCGTGCAAACCGCCACCGTGGTCGGCCCGGCCGAGCCGAGCGACCAGGTCGCCAACGAGATCTACACCGACACCCAGGGCCGCATCAAGGTGCAATTCCACTGGCAACGGCCAGAGGAACACGCTCAATTCGGCGCCAACTTCGACGACAAATCCAGCTGCTGGCTGCGCGTGGCCATGCCCAGCGCCGGCGCCGGGTTTGGCCACCAGTTCATCCCGCGCATTGGCCAGGAGGTGCTGGTTAGCTTCATCGAAGGCGACATCGACCGCCCGCTGGTGACCGGTGTGTTCTACAACGGCAGTCACCCCACGCCGGACTTCAGCGGCGCAGGCAGTCTGCCGGCTAACAAGACCCTATCCGGCATTAAATCGAAAGAACACAGGGGTGAGGGCTACAACGAGCTGCTATTTGACGACACTCCGGGAGAAGTGCGCGCCAAGCTCAGCTCCGAATCCGGCAAGACCCAGCTGAACCAGGGCTTCCTCACCCACCCGCGCAGCAACGGCAAAGCCCAGCCGCGCGGCGAAGGTTTCGAACTCAGAACCGACCAGCACGGCGCCATCCGCGCCGCGCACGGCCTGCTGTTGTCCACCGAAGCGCAAAACGGCGCCGGCGGCAAACAACTGGCGCGCGAGCATGCGCAAAGCCAACTGCAGTCCGCCGTCGCATTAAGCCAGGCGCTGGCCGAAACCGCCGCCGGCCAACTGGCCGACAGCATGGAAACCGGGCCGGATGAGATTGGCGACGACAACGCCAAGAGCGGCAAGAAAGACACAGGCCATATCCAGCACCAGCTGGATGCCCTGGCGGCTTGGGAAGCAGGATCGAATACAGACAGAGATGGCAAAACGGCGAAGGACCAAGCCGGCCAACAGCCCCAGCTAATCCTGTCCGGCCCCGCCGGCATTGCCAGCGTCACCGAGCAAAGCCAAACGTTGGCTGCCGGCACCAACCTGAACCTCGTCGCCCAGCGCGATGCCAACCACACCACCGGCCGGCGCTGGATTCACAATGTCGGCAAGCACATCAGTCTGTTCGTAGCCGGGGTAAAAGACAAGGTGGCGCTGAAGTTGATCGCGGCCAAGGGCCAGGTGCTGATTCAGGCACAGAGCGATGCGATGGAGATCACGGCAGATAAGGACGTGACCATCACCTCTTGCAAAGAGCGCATCACGGTCGCGGCCAAGGAAGAGATCCTGATGACCTGTGGCGGCGGCTACATTCGCCTCGCCGGCGGCAATATCGAGGTGCACTGTCCTGGCACGGTCAGCATCAAGGGGGCGCAGCACAACCTGAGCGGGCCGGCCAGTCTGAACTACAGGATGCCCACCTTCGGCAAGGTCTATAGCGGCCGCTTCCAACTGCAAAACCAGAAAACCGGCGAGCCGTTGATTGGCCGGGCATACGCCATCAAGCAAGCTGGCGGCCGCACCATCAGCGGTTACACCGACCAGCAAGGCTGGACGATGACCGCCATGAGTCGGCTACCCGAAGGCATGAACTTGCAGGTCTTGGAAAAGGCTCCGGCCAAAACCGAAACCTTGCACCTGGCAGGCGGCGGCCCGCATGAGCTGGAGCTTGAAATGCGTGATGACGCTCAGCAAGGATAAATCGCATGACCACCCTGACACCTAAAATGGCCGGCAACGGCGTCACGCGTTTGGAAGAGGACCGGCAGTTTGCCAAACTGCCCGTCTCGGAAAACAAGCCCTACCTGCAACCCAAGGCCGAAGCCGCGATCAAGGCACCCAGTGTTCGCACCGGGGTAAGCAAATCAGGGAGGACGATTACCATCAATGCGCGCCAAGTGGTGATGAGCGGTTTGATCATTGCTGATGAATGGCTGCACGAGTTCTTGTGGTACTACAAAGCCGAGGTCTGCTTTGACATGCCAGTCGATCCGAAAGGCGTACCCAAACCTTTTCTCAGCACCACCCAAGGCAACAACCCAAACCGCCGGCATTCGCTGACGCCTTTCCCGAAAGGCATGCGCAAGGGCTGGTTGCGCCGACCGGACTTGATCATTGTGAAAGACAAGGCGGAGCGTTGGCCTGGGCGAGCAACGGTGGATCATGATGGCGTCGCACATGGGGATAACTTACACCGCGTGGTCGAAGTGAAATTTCCCGGTGACAGCCTGAGTGATAGCCAGGCCAAAGCTTATGAGAAAATCGCAGGTGGACGTGATCGTTTCACGCTATTGCACGTGATTCCCCCTGGCGAGAAGCAGAGGCAGACTAAGCCCGTTACCAAGCCTACCCCTGTGCTAGTGCCTAGGGCCGACGGCATTCCTCGTGGTGAGAACCGTCGGGTGCCAGTGTATGGCCCACAGCCTTTGCCAGATCCGGCCTTTTACGAAACCTGGTTGGACGAGGCCAAGCAGTTGGTACACAGTTTGGCGGAAGATGGAAAAACACTCGCTAAAGACTTGCGCCAAGCGGTTGGCCAATTGTCCGAGAAAGTGCAGAAAGAGTTGAGGCAACATGCGCCGTGGTTGTTTACCGCGGGCCATTGGCTGCAGGACAAGGCCACTGAGACCTGGCACTTCGTCAATGAGCAGGGACAGCGTATCGCCTGTTGGACGAATGCCCAATTGCGCGCAGCCTGGGCGGAGATTCAACGTTGTACCGATCTGACCTTGGAAACCTTGCGGCAAATAGACTGGACGCAAGTCCTGCTGGACATTGGCAAGGGCCTACTGGCCCTGGCGGCCATCGTCGCCGGGGTTGTGGTAGTGTTCATTCTCGGTGGGTGGCTGGTGGCGGCATTGGCCGCGTTGGTCGAAATGGGGGCGGCTGCCTGGGCAGCCGTTGCCGCGATGCTGGGTGGCGGCGCACTGGTTGCCGCCTGACAGCAAAATGGAATAACGAATAATGAGCGTTCAAGAATATCCACGCATGCAGGCTTATGCGCGCATTGCCAGCCAAGCAGACTTCATCGATGGCGTGACACCGGATGGTCTGGTACTGGCCAAGCTGGGACTGATTTGCACCGTGTACTTCCGGAATGGTGGCCAGCGGGAAACCGGTTATAAGGTCTTAGGCTGCTTCGACCGATTCGTAGAGCAATTCGGCGAGCATCTGCAAGGCCAGTTCCATGACTTTAGTGGCCGCGGTTTTACCTCCTTGCGCAAAGACAGCATCGCCAAGGCCAAGGAGAAGCTATCCGGATCCGTAGATGAGGGTTTGGCTGTTTTCTGGGTTCTGCAAAGTGAGAAAAACGGCGAAGTCGCGGCCGAGTATTCCATTTCAGCGCTGACCTCGAATGCCGAGAGCGATCCCTATGGCGCTATGTCTTGCGTCAAGATCATGCTGCCATGGCAATTGCTAGCCGACGCGGACGGCGAGCAGAACTTTAGGGAATGGGCGCGCTACTTCTGCGAAACGCTGGATGTTGATCATGGCTATGCGGGCCTAGCCTGCAATCTACCCTATGATCGCCATCAATTCCAACCCTACGAATTTCAAATAGCACAGCGCTATAGCGGACTGATGGTCGACTCGTCCGCACTGATTGACGGGGATAACCTGTCAGACCACATCAAAGGCGTCAGCTGGCTGACCTTGCTTGGGCCGCGCTACGTCGAGCAACTTGGCGGTATGGACGTGCTCAAGCAGCAACTCCAATTGCCCGACGTCAGCGTACAAGAAACCAACAACGGTAGGCTGATCATCCAGGCCGGTATATTGCCGGATGTCGGAGCACCGGAAAACGGCCACCCACCCGCCTATGTGGCGGTTAACCGGGTACTCAAGCCGATCCGCGTACCGAATCCAGAACAGTTGCATAGTTGCATGGATGACGCGGAAGGTTTCACCAAAACCAACACGCTCGAGTGGTATGCACGTTTTGATGATGCAGAACCTGCACCGGCGATGCCCGCCGAGGCACCTGCCAATGGGCTGCGTTGCGAAGGTGGAAACGCGTGTCCTGAAGGCGGAATCTGGTGGACACCGGCTCAGACCGATTCACATCAGTCGTTTAAGAAAGGGGACATCATGCCGGCCTTTCACGACTCCAGCTACGGCGCTACGATCTGGTATAGGGATCCGGATCAGCTTAGTCAATGAAAGTTGCTCTAGCAATGGATGGTCAGGCTATTCTGGAAAATTAACCAGACTCCGTCTCGCACGCCACACTGACTTATCACAAGCAACTGACCATGGTGTGCAGACCGATGTAATCCTTCGGGGGAGACCTCAACATGAATGGTATGTACAACCCTGCACATCCTGGCGAGGTCCTCCAGGAGTGGCTTGAAGGCATTAGCGTGACAGAGGCGGCCCATAAGCTTGGGGTGACTCGTGCGGCGCTATCGCGCATTCTGCACGGTCATGCTGGCATTAGTGCCGATATGGCCCTCCGCCTTGCAGACGCATTAGGTACCAGCGCTGAGCTCTGGCTAGGTATGCAGTCCGCTTGGGCGCTTTGGCAAGAGCAACAGAAACCACGGCCGCATGTTGAGAAGCTGTTGATACGCTGACAGGGGGGCCAGGTCGGGAGGTCTGGACTCATATCTCGGCAGGCATACAGCGAGGTCAAATCACCCCGAAATCAAACTGGTCTAGGTTCCTCAGCCTTACACCGGCAGCCCTCAGGAGATGGACTGAAGCACCCGCCTCACCATCTGGGCTCCGAGAGCGGCCACGCTCATCGACATCAGTCCACGTGCTTATGTCGAGTACGTGCGCGGCATTCACCGGCCAAAGGGGATGCACGCCCTACTGGACTTGCTATGCTTACTCGATCAAGAGGATCGTGATAGCCTACTCAAAGCTTGGCGAAGCAAGCGGACGCGTCAGGATCCGAACCATTCAGACTAACGAGCGCCACGACAGAACGTTCGGTACAGGCGGCACCCTGCTCTGCTACGACTCATGCAAACCGTCCTGGCCTATGATTGGAAATGACTCTTAACCCATTCTTCTCAATCACCAATTGTTCAAGCTCTAGTTGAACTTAGCTAAGGAGACCGTGATGGTTTCCCCTACAGCCCGAGTTGTCACTGTGGAGATTCCACCCTTTTTGGCAGACAAGATCGACCAAATGGCCGATCGCTTGGAATGCTCGCACGACTGGGTAATAAGACAGGCACTGTCCACCTGGATCGCACGGGAAGAAGAGCGCGACCGCCTCACTCGAGAAGCGCTAGATGATGTAGACGCTGGTCATACCACCAGCCACCAGACAGTACACGCCTGGGCAGATAGCCTGAATACAGACAGTCCACTACCGATACCACGTTAAGCAGACTACAGAGAAGCAAAGTCGTACCTCATCGGAAATGACTCTATGACTATGCTGCGTCGATTTATGAACGGGCTGTGACCGGAATCATATTCTGGCCGTCCTTGGAAACCATAGGCTGACCAGGTACCGATTTTCTTGATCATCCCGTATTCAGAAGCAATTACGTAACCTGTAAGACTCTATGCAAAAAAGCTCTTCATCTTGACAACATTCATTATTTCTATATATATAGAAACATGGAAACGAAAAACGCTGTCATCCTCTTGGCCGCCCTAGCGCAGGACACGCGCCTGGCAATCTACCGACTACTGGTCCAGCAAGGCCCCGAAGGCCTGGCGGTAGGCCAGATTGGTGAGCGGCTCGCCGTGGCCAACGCTACCTTGTCCTTCCATCTGAAGGAGCTGTCTCACTCCGGCCTAGTCCAGGCCCGCCAGGAGGGGCGCTTCATCTACTACTCGGCCAACTACGAGCAGATGAATGCCCTGCTGGGCTTTTTGACTGAAAACTGCTGCCGCGGCGAGGCTTGCGCGCCTGCGAGCAGCATCTCGCCCTGCGATGGCGCTTGCTCATAACGAATCACTATCGGGAGTTAGATCATGAAACGCTTTCACGTCCACGTCGCGGTAGCCAATCTGGAAGACAGCATTCGCTTCTACTCGGCGCTGTTCAACGCACAACCCACGGTCCAAAAAACCGACTACGCCAAGTGGATGCTGGAGGATCCACGGCTCAACTTCGCGATCTCCAGCCGCGGCACCGCCACTGGTGTCGATCACCTAGGCATTCAGGTGGACAGCGAGGAAGAGCTAGTACGGCTACAACACCAGTTGCAGGCGGCCGACATCAGCATGGTGACGCAGACAGGTACCGCCTGCTGCTACGCCGAATCAAACAAACACTGGGTCACCGACCCCGCAGGCATCGCCTGGGAGAGTTACCAGACGCTGGCGTCGATCCCGACGTTCAACGGTGGCGAGTCCCCTGCAGGTGAACCGGCTAGCACCTGCTGTACGCCGAAAATCGCCGTCAAGATCACACCCAAGAACACCTGTGCGCCGGACAGCGGTTGCTGCTGAATACTACCGAGAAAGAGAATCCTCCATGAACCAAGCCGCGATCAATGTGCTGTTTCTGTGTACCGGTAACTCCTGTCGCTCCATCCTGGCCGAAGCAGTCTTCAATCACCTGGCGCCGGCGGGCTGGCATGCAATGAGCGCCGGCAGCCAGCCGACCGGACAAGTCCACCCGCGCTCGCTGGCGCTGCTGGCGCGAGAAGGGATCGCCACCGATGGCTACCACAGCAAGTCCTGGGATCATCTGCCAGCGACGCCTGACATCGTGATCACGGTGTGTGCCAGCGCCGCCGGAGAGACCTGCCCCGCCTATCTGGGGCCGGTGCTGCGCAGCCACTGGGGCGTGGAAGATCCCGCCCATGCAACGGGTAGTGATCAGGAGATCGACACGGCCTTCCTCACGGCCTATCGCATCCTGCGCGCGCGGATCGAGGCTTTCCTGGCCTTGCCGCTGGACACGCTGCACCAGGATCGGCCCCGCCTGAAAGCTGAGCTTGATCGCATCGGCACACTGCACCTCTGAGCAGCACTGCCTTCGCGGCAGCATGCATGATCGCCCCCATCCCACGGAGAATGGCATGTCCACCCAATCTGAAGCCGCCCATCCCTGCGCCGCTGGCACCTCGCTTAGCCTATTCGAGCGCTACCTGACCGCCTGGGTCGCCCTCTGCATTGTGGCCGGCATCGGCTTGGGACAGGCGTTCCCCAGCCTGTTCCACACGATCGGAGGTTTGGAAATCGCCCAGGTCAACCTGCCAGTCGGCCTGCTGATCTGGGTGATGATCATCCCGATGCTGCTGAAAATCGATTTCGGCGCGCTGCATCAGGTCAGGGCGCATATCAAGGGCATCGGCGTTACCCTGTTCATCAACTGGCTGGTCAAGCCGTTCTCGATGGCCTTTCTGGCTTGGATATTCATTCGGGTATGGTTTGCACCGCTTCTGCCGGCGGCACAGCTGGACAGCTACATCGCAGGTCTAATCCTGCTGGCGGCAGCACCGTGCACCGCCATGGTGTTCGTTTGGAGTCGGCTGACCGGCGGGGATCCGTATTTCACACTGTCCCAGGTGGCGTTGAATGACTTGATCATGGTGTTCGCCTTCGCGCCGCTGGTCGGCCTGCTGCTGGGTGTCTCCAGCATCACCGTGCCGTGGGCCACGCTACTGACCTCGGTTGGACTGTATATCGTGGTGCCGGTGCTCATCGCGCAGATCATTCGCAAGATGCTGCTGGATAAAGGTCAGGCCGTATTTGACGCTGCCATGCACCGGATCCAGCCATGGTCCATCTCGGCGCTACTACTAACTCTGGTACTGTTATTCGCCTTCCAAGGCAACGCCATCTTGCAACAACCGCTGGTTATTGCGCTGCTGGCCGTGCCCATCTTGATCCAGGTGTTCTTCAATTCGGCTCTGGCCTATTGGCTCAACCGCCAGGTTGGAGAAACACACTCGGTGGCCTGCCCATCTGCGCTGATCGGCGCGTCTAACTTCTTTGAACTGGCCGTCGCAGCCGCGATCAGCCTGTTCGGTTTCCAGTCCGGCGCCGCACTGGCTACGGTGGTAGGCGTGCTGATTGAGGTGCCGGTGATGCTATTGGTGGTTCGTGTCGTCAATGCCAGCAAAGACTGGTACGAAAAGTGAATTGCGCCGGCGGAAGAAACGGTCGAGTCATTGACGTATGGTTCTGCCACAAACGACCGGGCCGAACCAGCCCTGGCCGATGGACTTCGTCGCCGACACGCTGTGGAATGGCCGGCGGATTCTGGCCTTGACAGTGATCGACACCTGGAACCGGGAAGTAGTCTGGATTGAGCTGGATCATTCCCTATCGGGTAAGCGTGTTAGACCGCCGATGGGCTCAAGGTCGCTGTCTGTAGCTGATCCAGGTTGATAACGGCCCAGAGTTCACCAGTAAGGTGTTGGAAACGAGGAGTACGACTACATTCATCCAGTCAGGGAGCAAGTGGATAACACTCACATCGAGCGCTTTAACAGTCGATTCCGGGAGGAATGCTTTAACCAGCGTGTCTTCCGCAATCTGCTTGATGCCCTGCAGAAAGTCGAAGCTTGGAGCCTGGATTGCAACACCACCTGGCCACATAGTGCGCTGGGCTATATGACCCTGGTCGAGTTCCGGGAAAAACACCAACCCGAACCGGACCAGGCCGCTAACTTATGGCTGGAACACCAAGCGGGGGAACGTCAGCTGGTGCTGCAAAGCTCAATCTATAGCCAAATTATGTAAGTTTATCTTTTTCTGATAAACCACATATACTTCTCTAAATTTGTTTCATATCCAAGCCAGTCTACCAACGGCTCACGAAATATCTAGGAAAGTGGGGGCGATTCAATAAGCATTAACAGATGCTGGCCAATATCCTCATTCAATACTGGTAATTTGCAAATATTTATAGAGCTTACAGCTGAATCCAACCTATTTCTTAGCCTTTCCCATATGAATGTAAAAATCTTTGAATTAATTCCAATCCAAGCACTTTGAATATAGCGATTGCACCCTTACGAGCTTAATCAGGCCCGGCCTTCAATAACTGTTCCCGCTCCGACTCTTCTAAATGCTTCCCCAGACGATTCATCTCAACCACACTGTTAACGTAGAATATCGGACGTTCAACAACAGCAAAAGGACAGTCATCATAGGGTGGCTTCAACTCTGGTCCATAAATATAATCATAAGTATGTGAAAAAACTAAATACCCCTCACCTATCTCCTGTAATGTATGCGCAATCGGATAAAGCCAGTCCTGGCACATATATTCGACGATTATATCGTAATAGCATTCCTTGGTCTGAATGGCGACCTCTAAAGCACAAGCCAAGTAGGCCTCACGAAACAGAGCCCCTAGCAGGACCAGGTGATCCAATGTCGGCGGGCTACTTTTCATTATATCCTGCAGCATTTGCCCATACGCTTTGTGGATGTAATCGCTGGGCATTGGAAAAATCGGCATCGACTTCTCATAACTCTGATGGAAAACACTTCGGAATGCTTTTTCTCCGTAATAATCCGCTCGTGCCAGCCCCAATCGGCTCATTGCAGCCTGCGCAATATCGTGATAAACGACAATTTCTAAGTCGTTTCGCGTCAATAGCTGCCAATAAGGCGAGTAGAAAAGCTCCGCCGTACCAGAAAAAGCTGCCTCTTCCTCTACCAGTTGAATCAGATCAAAATCTCGTTTGGGGTGGTTGCCATTAGAAGGAAGCGTGCCATGCAAGCGTATCGTTTCGAAAATCCTACTACGCATCTGGGGGTCTTTCGGCCGACGCCCCAGTTTCTCCAGAAATAATAGGTCAAGCTGGTAGTCACTAAGCGAGGTTCTCGACTTAACCGCGTAGTACCACAGCTTGGCGCGCAACCTATCTACCGGCGACTGGCGGGGGCGCCCTGTCCGCTTTGCATCACTTGGTATCATGAAACTCCCCTTTTCATGGCCGCTTTCACGTTACCACAGAGTTTGGTATGACTGCTTTATACCTAGTCCAATCTGATTCCACCTGACCATGACTACCTCTGCCTCCCTAGACGAATTGCAGCGCAACTTGCTGGATGCCTATGGGCCCTTGATGGGCGATGCAGTGCTATGGCAAGCCTTGGGCTTTAAGACCTGGGCAGGTTTTGACAGGGCAATACGTCAAGGAAAACTAGAGGTCCGTATCTTCACTTTGCCAGGAAGAAGGGGGAGATATGCGCTGACGTGCGATGTTGCAGCTTGGCTCTGGGACGTGCGTTCGACAGCCCCGAGCCCGCACGAAGCATGCTGAGAAAGAGCCGCCTTTAGATAAATGCCCTGCTGGGCACCTCTCACGGAACCTCATCATGAAGGAGGGTCAGAAATGTAAAAGGGTAACCTGACGGCTACCCCTTTGATGCAAAAGACGAATCTTTTGACTTCAGCAATCAAAGTATCGTCTCGCGCATCTTAGCGGTCAAGCCATTCCCCCCTGTATTCGGCCAAAAACGTTCAGTTTCCAACTGAACGGCGGATTTTCACGTCCCTTTTTTGGCAACTTTCCAACAGATGCGTGGCTACGCAGGGAGAGGTCTTGCCGCGTAGCCGGGAGAAAACGATGCAAGGAGTACGACTAGTCGTTACCCGTCGGGGTCGGCACATCCGTGGTTATTTTCCCTCCAAGAAGATGAAACAGATGGTCCCATGGGAATCGCTGCAGGAACACGATGCCCTGCTATTGCTGGAGCTATCACCAGGTGTCGTTGCTTTTAAAGCGCAACCTGAAAAGTTGCCGTATTGGGACGGGACCGCCATGCGCGTCCACTTCCCAGATTTGTGGGTGCTTCTGTACGACGAACACGTGCTGTTCGTCGAGCTCAAGCCGGCATCCGAACTGGCCCGCCCCCAGGTCAAAGCGAAATACCGCCAGATTGCCGAACAGCTGTTGGCGCAAGGTCTGGATTATCGGCTTTTGACCGATAAGGAAATCCGGCAGGAGCCGCTGTTCAGCAATCTGAAACAGCTGCTGTATCGCTACAACCATCCCGCGAGCCCCCTCCCGACCCGCAACCAGCTGGTTGCGGCCTTCTATCTGACCGAATCCCTCCCCTTGGCGCAATGCCTGGAGCGTTTCGGTCCAGACGTCACCAACACCCTGATCGCGCAAGCCCGGCTCTATGTCGACCTGACACAGCCCCTCGCGCCGGCTTCCCTCGTTCAACTACCTACGGGAGAGCGCCATGCAACGATTTACTTTTAAGCGTGGCCTGGGCTTCCTCCAGGGACAGACTCGCTGGGAGCTGGACCGCCGGCTAGCCAGCGGCAAGCTGCAACTGCTCTCAGACGAAGGAGAGGTTCTGACGCTAACCAACTCAGACATTCTGCAACGCTGGCAGTCCCAGGAGTGGATCATCGACGAGGAGTCATTGGCCAACCTCGGTGAGGCGATCTATCTCGTGACGCCGCGCGACCTGTCAACCTATCCACTCAAACTTCAGGCCATTGCCAGGCGCCGCCTGCATTATCTGCAGGGCATTGACCCCGACCACACACCGTACAACAGGTCGATCTGGGAGGCTCGCATCAATCAGCTGGCCGGCGAGATCAACGATAAGTACCCGCCTTGCGCGTCGACCGTATCGGAGTGGTGGCGGCGTTACCGGACTACCCGCTCGATTCTGAAACTAATTCCCTGGAACCGACCAGAATCCAACCACCAGACCAAACCAGGCTATCAGCTGTTCGAGCAGGTCATTGCCGAGGTTTATCTCACCGACAACAAGCTCCCAAAGCTGGCGGTCTACCAGCGGATGAAGGCACGTACCGAGGCCATCAATCAATCGCTGTATGCGCAGGAGCAGATGAAATGCCCCGGCCGCACCACGGTATATCGCTGGCTGGAGGATTTGCAGCAGGACTTGGTCGATCTAGCCCGCGAGGGCGCCGAGGCCGTGCGCATGAAATACCGCGTCGCGATCGGCCGTGTGAAGACCCAGGCCATCCTGGAACGGATCGAGATCGACCATACCCCGCTGGATATCATCATCATCGACCTCGTGACAGGGCTAGCATTGGGCAGGCCGTGGATTACGGTGGCGATCGACCAATACTCCCGGATGATCGTCGGTTTCTATATCAGCATCGGCGCGCCTTCCGCCAACTCGCTGCTGCAGTGCCTGCGGCGGGCCATCCTGCCCAAGGAGGAGCTGCTCAGTCAGTGGACCGATATCAAGCACCCGTGGCCGGCCTACGGCATCCCGCAGTTGGTCGCCGTCGACAATGGCCCGGACCTGCACAGCACCGGCTTTGAACAGGCCTGCCTGGAGATGAGCATCGTGATGCTGTTTTGCGGATCCAAGGTGTCATGGCAAAAAGGCGCGATTGAACGGTTTATCCGGACGATGAGCGTGGACCTTATCCACACCCTGCCAGGCACCACGTTTTCTAATCCGCAGGAGCGCGGCGACTACCCGGCAGAAAAACAGGCCTGTCTGGACATGGCCACGCTGACGCATTTACTGGTGCGCTGGATTGTCGATGTCTACAACGTCACGCCTCACCGCGGCATCAAAGGCCGGCCATTGGATCGTTGGCAAGAGTCCGCCAACCGGGCCCCGATTGCGCTGCCCACCGACCCGCAACAGTTGGAGCTGATCGCCGGCATTCCGGCAAGCCGGACGTTGTTCCACTACGGCATTGAGTTCGAGGGCCTGCATTACAACGACCACCACGTGCAACTGATCCGCCGGCGCTTCGGCAAAAACATCCCTGTGGAGATCAAAACCTATGAGGATGATGTCGGCCACATTCATGTGCTGGATCCGGATAGTAAGACGTATCTGTGCGTTCCGGCGCGGGACATGGAATACGCCGAGGGTCTACCTCGGGAAATGCACCGCACCATCCGCGCCCATGCCCGCAAACGCTTCGGCGAGCTGTGCAACCCCCCTGAATTGCTGGAGGCGAAACGCGAGATCCAGGAACTAGCGCAGACGGCGCTGCAGCACAAGAAGATGGGCTATCGAAAGTCCGGCGCGCGCCAGTTCAACCTCAACAGCGAGGCGGTGCTGGAAAAACAGGATCCGCTGGTCGCTGCCAGAAAACCCGTCAAAACCCGCAAAACTCAATTGCCGGAGTCGTTGCCTGACGGATTGCAAGATGATCTGCCGGAGCTGTCGGTGTCAGCCAAGAAGGGAGGCGCGTGATGGATCCTCTCGACTTGATGCGGCAGTTCGCTCCGAACGCCGGCTACGCGTCCGACAAGGTGCTGGGCTACAAGCTGCAGTTGGAACCCATCTACCACCAACGCTTTCGCCACGCGCTGTTCCAGATTGCCGAACTGCATCACCGTCGCCGCGCGCATGGCGTGGGCGGCGGCGTGCTGTTGATCGGCCCCTCCGGCGCCGGCAAAAGCACCGTCCTCCGGGCGTATGAAGCACAGTCACCACGCAGTTTTGAGACGCAGCGCACTCGGATTCCGGTCCTCATCGTGCGAGTGCCGTCGTCGCCGACGGTGCGCAGTCTCGCCGGCGCCATCCTGGAGGCCATGGGGGACCGGAAGTCGCACCGCGGCACTGCCCCCGAAAAAACCACCCGACTAGTCGACTTCTTCCCGCAATGCGGCGTGGAGATGCTGCTGATCGATGAGTTCCAGCATCTGTTCTATACCCCCAGCGTGACAGCTTTCCGGGATGTCACCGATTGGCTGAAGAACCTGCTGGAAAGTACCTGCGTGGGCATGGTGGCGTGCGGGCTGCCGGCGGCCGAGCTGGTGATCCGCAGTAACGAGCAGCTGTCGCGCCGCTTCTCGCAGTGCATCCCCATGGATCCGTTCCAGCTCGACGATGAGGCGGATTTCTTGGAATACCGGGGGCTGCTCAAGGGCATCGCGCCCTGCCTGCCGCTGGGCTGCGAGACTCCCTTGCATGAGGCCAACCTGGCGCGGCGCATCCACACCGCCAGCTTCGGGCTGCTCGACTACACCATCAAGCTGCTGGAGGGCGCGGTCTGCGCCGCCAACCTGGCCGGCCTCAACACGCTGTCGCTGGATGTGCTGGGTGCCGGCTTTCGCGAGCGGATCTGGAAAGACGTGCCTGACACGCTGAATCCCTTCCACCCCGAGTCGTCGCTGCGTCCCCTCACTCGCCCCGGCGAGGTGTTCTACCCGCATACCCGTAAGGACCCAGTCGGCTCGCCGGTAGCCATCAAGCTGGGCCTGCATCCAAGCAAAGGAGGTGTGACCCATGCGTGACAGCACCATTCCCCAGCAAGATGCCCCCAGCTTGCTGATCCGTCCCCACCCAACGCGAACCGAGGGGCCAATCGGCTATCTATTCCGGCTGGCCGAGGCAAACTTCATGAGCCTGCGAGACCTGGAGCAGCTTGGCATCGCCTTCACCCCTGAGGCCTTGCGGCAGCAACAGCTGCTTCCCCCTGACCCGCTTTATCCGGAGCTGCACAGCCATATTCGCCACGTGGCCCAGTTGGAGCAGCATCAACCCAGCATCTGGAACCGACGCTTCGCCCGGTACTGCCCGTACTGCCTGGCGGAGGAAGCCCGATGGCGGATCGGCTGGGAGCTGCTGTATTTCGACACCTGCCCCAAGCACGGCACCTGGCTGGTGGACCATTGCTCCAGTTGCGGCGAGTCGCTGACCTGGCACCGAGACAGCCTGCTCCGCTGCAATTGCGGCGCCGATCTACGTCGGGAGATCCCGGAGGAGGCGCCTGCGGCCGCCATCCTGCTGGCGGAAACGCTGGAGCAGATGCTGTTGCGGCAAGCGGTTCCACAAACGCATGGCTATCCCTTCCAAGGGCTCACCCTGGAGCAGGTACAGCGCCTAATCCGCTACCTGGGTACTTATCTGGATCCCGTCGCCACGCTCAAACCACTCAAAATCATGAATGCGGGCTTACTGGAAGTCTCCTGGCCCATCACCTCATTGGCGGCGGAGATGCTGGTTTTCTGGCCCGACAAATTCCACGCAGCCCTCGACGCCCTGCAAACGTCCAGCGGAGATCCGCAGATCAGCCTGAACACCGTGTTTCAGGAGGCTTATCGTTACCTTTACGACGGAGGACTGCGCGATGGCGTTTACCACCCGGTTCGCGAAGCTTTCGAGCAATGGGTGACGCAGCGCTGGAAAGGCGGCGTGGCCAGACGGAATCGCCGGTTCACCATCGAGGTCCTGGAGAACATCCAGTGGATTCCTGGCAAGGCGGCGGCCGACCGACTCGGTATCTCCATGGCGCGGCTGCGCTACCTGATCCGTTCCGGGCAACTGGAAGGGCAAGAAACCATCAGCAGCAAAGGCCGCCGCTTCCTGATGGTGCGCAAAGACCGGCTGATCCAGGTGGAGGAACAACTTGCGGGGGAAATCACCATGACCAAGGCCATGGAGGTGCTGGGTCTGGGCAAGGTGCGGATGCGACGGATCCTGAAGCTGCTGTTCCCCTCCGCCCGCCGAGTCAACGACCAGCCTTTGCTGCCATGGTGCATTTCCAGCTCGGAGGTCTATCAGTTGGCCGAGTTCGGCGAGGCGCTGCCGCGGGTCTATTCTCTCGATGAAGACGAAACTTCGCTGGCCGACGTGCTGCACTATTGGCAGTGGAATGCCGACGAAGTCGTGTCGTTGGTTGAGGAGATCCAGGCAGGCAAGCTGGCCGTCTGCGCCACCCTCATCGGCAAGACTGGGATCACGCGCTGGGTGTTCAAGCGCAAGGCCTTGCAGCTGTGGCGAGCCAGCCTTCCCACGGATCGGGCCAACTGGGTCACCATTCCGGAGTTGGCCGAAGTGCTGGGGGTGAAGCAGCAGGTGGCGTACTGGCTGACGCAGAACGATTACATCCGCTCGCACAAGCTGGGCAACCAGAAGCACCAAGGCTCCAGAGTGCGCAAAGCAGATGTCGACCGCTTCCTGCGGCAGTACATCTTCGGTACCGAGATCGCAGACCTGATTGGTCGCTCGCCCAGAAAAGCGATGAACATGCTCAAGCACCAGTACATCCACCCGCTCAGGGGCACCAGCATCGAGGCCTGCCGCCAACTGGTATATACTCGCACGGATGCGCTTCAGCGCTTTATAGAAAGATACCAGGTGGGGGATCCGGTCAAGTGGCGGGACACGGTGCAGCGGCGGCGAAAGGCCTGGGAGAGGATCTTCCAGGAAGATGGGACGCCAGTACCGCCTCCGTCCCACTTTCGTCTAGAACCCCATTGATCTGTCGTGGGGCTCATCTAGATGAAGATAGGATCCTACAGACATCTATTGCATGTGTATTTATTTTAGAAACTAAAACCCGCCATAGTGGCGGGTTTTAGTTTCTTAGTTTTATAAAGCCATTTAGGTATTTTGTTTCGTTATAGAAATAATAGCTATTTTCTAGGATTCAAAGGTTGAATATGTTACTAAGTTTGTTTAGTGGGGCTGGTGGCCTAGATTTAGGGTTTGAGCAAGCAGGCTTCAATGTTGCTCTCGCATTTGATTTACGAGAAGATAGTATTAAGTCATACAATCATAACCGGGTTTTAAATGGTGATGCAAATGGGCATGTTTTTGATGTTAGAAATCTTGATTTAAATAAATTGGATGAGTTGTATCAAGGGGAGTTTGCTCCATTTGGTATCATAGGTGGTCCGCCATGTCAGAGCTTTAGTAGAGCAAATAAATCTAAAAAACAAGATGATCCAAGACATGAGTTACCTAATGTATATGCTAATTTAATTTTGGAGCTTAATCAGAGAAGTCCGGTGGCATTTTTTGCGTTTGAAAATGTGACAGGTATTTTGGAGGAGTCACATAAAAAAATATTTGATGATTTTAAGAAAAAATTAAGCAAAGATTTTGTTTTGTCAGAAAGCGTCTTGAACTCAGTGAATTATTCAGTTCCTCAAACGAGGGAGCGATTAATTTTGGTAGGGTTGAATAAAGAGCTATTCGGTAGCATACAATGGACGCCTCCTGCTCCAACTACAGTTAATATTGATGAACTCAATTTAAAAAATACATTTAAAAATTTGCCGGAACCAACATATTTTAATAGAAATTTAACTCCAGAGGATATCGCATATCATAAAAATCATTGGTGTATGCAACCTAAGTCTCAAAAATTTAAAATAGAAGGTGCACTTAAGCCGGGTGATCGTTCAAATAGAAGCTTTAAAATACTTTCTTGGGATTCTCCTAGTATTACGGTGGCGTATGGAAATAGGGAGGTTCATATTCATCCGGGATGTCATCGGAGGCTTAGTGTATTTGAAGCAATGCTCCTTCAAGGATTTCCTCCAAGTTATGAATTGGTTGGTTCTCTTTCGTCTCAAATTACACAAGTAAGTGAAGCTGTCCCTCCTCCAATGGCTTGTGCGATTGCACGTTCGATTATTAGTCATATTGGAGGGACAACTATGGATGAAATAGTGCAGCTCTAATCTATGAGATACCTGCAATAAAGTCATTGTAGCGAGCTATATCATAACCAGCTTTCTTTAGGTATACTTTTGAATCCTCTCGCATTCTCTCCATTTCATCATTGTCGATAAGAAGTTTTGTGTCTAAGTCTGTCAGGCTTAAAGTCTCTTGGATAATTTGAATGCCGGATTGAATTTCACTCTCATTAGCTGGATTTAAATTAGTTTTTTCTGTTTGATTGCTTATGAGATTGTAGTTGTCTGTGGGTAATGTTGTGTTGAGAGAAAATTTGTACGCAAGCGATAGCATGTCTGGTTTTTTTGCATGTACAGAGTAGTAGTAGCTGGGAAGCATTTCTACTTTGACTTGTGGTATTGCTGTTGAAAGAAAGCTAAGAAGCCACTTTCCAAAACCAATACAAAAAAAGTCCTTAAATTCACTAATTGGCATTTTCTTTGCTTCATCAAATTCAAGCGATTCAGTGATTTCATGAGTGGAGAGCACTGATGATAGCCTGTCCTTAAATAAAGTGCTTTTCTTCATATTGTCAACAATGGCTGATAAAAAGGCAGCGAAGTGCCTTCTGTCTACACACTCAGGCTCAACACGGGTTGTGAGAAATAGAAGCCAACTACTTTGATGCCTGGAAACCTGTAGATTTACAATGCTATTGATTGCATCAACACACGTTTTAGCATTTTTGGGTGGGAATGCGAAATGGTTGCAAAGGTCTATGTTTATGGCATGGAAGGGGCCATGTTCTCGCAGTGCATTATATGCAATGCTTTCCTTAACTGCTGTTTCTTCTAGTAGCTCTCGAACTACGATGGAAGAGTCATGAATATATGTGCTACCTTTAATGTCATTTTCAGCAATATTCATTCTGGTTTCAAGGGACTGATCATCTGTTTTAAAATAGCCTAGATATTTTAGTTTGAGATTGCGGCTGGTTAAACTCTCCCCAAGGACTCTAATGTCAATCATGTCCTCGCTAGGCAAAGTTAAGTAACGGAAAACTTTGTTATCAATTGGAAGGTCAATTGACTCAATAAGCCTTTCAATTTCATAAAGCCATTGCTTTTTTCTAATGTACTGTTTTCTTGGCTTGTGCCAAGGGCGAAACTTTCGTTCAGAGGGAGGCAGCGGTGTTCCTGGCCTTCTAGGAAGAAATTGCTCAAGATCATTTTTTGCATCTTCATCATTTTGTTTGATTTGGCTAGGATTATTCATTGCTTTCCCCTTTGAAAATGGAGAATATGTCATTAACCAGCTCTTTTACAATATGATCTTCAAGATTCTCTATGACTCCATATGCGGCGAGAATGCTTGTTAAAGCTTTTAACTGGGCCTCTCTTTCAGAGGTACTCCCTTGGCTAATTGTACGGCTCCCTTTATCTGGCTGAGAAATTTCTATAATGATTGATCCCTCAATTCTTTCATTCACTAATTCGAGGGATAAGCTTTCTGCGGGGGGAGATAAAATAATTTTTGGTGGAGGAGTATCGTTGCCTCTGATTTTTTCCCAGACTGAATTTGTATGGTGTTCAAGAGAGCTGATTCTACTTAGGTGTAAAGTGTTTTTTTCAATATCAAGGTAATTTTTGTTTATTGATTTTAAGCGGTTGGTTATTTGACGTAAGGCTTTATGAACCCAGTCTTTAATGTACTGGTAGTGGGGGTGGCTGGTATTAAAAGATTCGCGATCTATATTAAGTGCTGGATCTAGGCCTTTAGTGACAAAAATTTCAGCCATAAGTTGTTTTAATCGAGTTAACTCTGAGACTCGATAATCGAAAAATGTTTCATCAAAAAGTGTGCCGCTTGCACCGTTAATTCTAACTAAAATCCCATTGTTTTCTTTTGGAACTATTTTTTGATTCCAATAAAAGTAGGCTTCGAATTCTAATGCGCCTCCTCCTAGAGTTGCATCTACTTGATGGAATGGCGATATACATTTTCCGTAAAATGCCATTGGACTTTTGAATCTTCGCTTATCTCCAAGAAGAACTTTGTTGAAGGTGATAGGATGGCAAAGCTCTACCCCATCAACTTCTACAGAAAAAGCTGGGGAATTATTATTAACAATGCTATTGAATTTTATTTTGTCTGAAATATTTTCTGAGCTTGCCAATTCTATTTTTGAGACTTGGCCTCGTTTTTCGTTTGAAATCTCATAAAACTCAATGCCTGCGCCATAAGTGATTTCTAATGGATTATCCTCGATGTACTGGACTGGGGATGCTAATCCAATGTCCCATAACATCCTAAGATAGTTATCTAATATGTTTTCAACAGTCGGGTCTTTGTTAGTTTTGCCTAACTCATTTATCACTGAGTCATATAAATTCTTGAATCGTTGCTTAGGAGAGGAGCTTTCCTCCCAAGGCAGTTTTGGCTTGGTTAAATAAATATCTTGATCAAGATCATCAATTCTACCGATATGAAAATTTGGTTGAGTAATTTTAATTATGCTATTTTCTTCTATTTGTGCACGCGCACTGTCATCGACCTCTCGCCACCTATCCATACTACGTAAGGTATCTTGTGTAGATGGTCTTAAGTTCATAAGAATTATCTCTGTTCCATGATCTTCAATCTCAGCTGTAGGCTCTATGGTTATAGTTACATCCCCTGGATCAAATTGTATGCTTTCATCGGTAGCCTGTTCTAGAAGTTCTTCGGTGTAAGTTTTTAAAACTACTACTGCTGAACTTCTGAAATTATCGCCTTTTCTTTTTGTGATAATTTGAAAATGTTGAGTTAACTGAGAGATGGCAAATAAGCCAATTCCTATTTTCCCAATGAGACGACGACCTTTAGGGCTAAGGGTTGTATCGTCTACACTAGAAGTACCAAGCCGCTTCCCTTTTACCGTTCTTTTTGAACTGCCTCCAATGTGGCAGACCATATCGGCAAGGGTTTCTCTACTCATGCCATTTCCATTGTCGCGAATAACAATGCGTTCAAATCTGGGAGCATCTGTGTGGATGATGACTTTAGTTGCATCAGCATCGTAAGCATTTGAAATGAGTTCTCTTAGGGCTGATGATGGTTCCCTATATATTCCATCAGTTACCCTAGCGATAACACGATCATCAACTTGCAATTTTTCTGTTATGGACTCACCTGTCTTAAGTTGCCTCATCCGGTCTGCTAAAACAAGGGCTCTATCTTGAAATGGTTTATCTGAAAAAATCATTTTAAGCACCTATCTGTAATGTAAACAAATTGCACTTTACAACGACGTCATTCATTATGACAATTATTTCCATGTCATGCAATTGTTTTTTTGTGATTTGGAGAAAGTGAAATTTGTCCAGTAGCTAAGTTTGTATGCATGACTATTTCAATTGAATTGCGATGCTTGGGAAATGAAATTTGTATTTTTACGTCATTATTGTTTCTTGTTCATCAATTTTTATTTATATATTTCAGCTATGTTCAAAGGAAACATGTATTTTTAAAGCCACTGGTTAGCTGAGGTAAGGGGTTTTCTAATTTTATATTTGATGATGATTCGGTAGTGGCGTCTCTGGAACTCGCTTGGAAATGTTTGCGGCGTGCTGGCACCGAGAGCGTGGAAACTACGAGAATCGAATATTTATGCCTTGGTCTAGAAGTTATTTATCGCATACTGGGTCATTCCCTGGCCGAGTATGCTCTATAAACCGTTTGGCTAACGACCAGTCGTTTATAGTTATTTCCCGTATTATCTGGAAGCTACAAGAGCTGCTATAGTAGGTTTCTCTGGTACTTGTCAGGTAATCGGTCAGAATCTTGGTTACCTCATTTGCATGGGAAAGAGTATATAATTCAGTAAATTTCACTAGCTTACTGAATGATTCTGCCCTCTCGCACTGTCATGCCCACTTGCCCCTTCTGCTCTCTGTCTCCGGACCGCCACCTGTTCGCCAACATTCACGGTGTGGTGATCCGGGATGGCTTCCCCATTTCCCCTGGCCACACGCTGATCATCCCGTGCCGGCACATCGCTTCCTTTTTTGAACTGGAGCCCGCAGAGCGGGAAGGGCTGATGGTGCTGCTGGACCAGGCTCGCCAGCAGTTGCAGGCGGAACTGAAGCCGGATGGGTTCAATATTGGTATCAACGATGGCGCGGCGGCGGGGCAGACGGTGCCGCATTTGCACATCCACCTGATCCCACGTTTTGCTGGGGACAGGGAGGACCCGCGTGGCGGGGTGCGTTGGGTTATCCCTGAAAAAGCCGACTACTGGTCGCCGCGATGACGGCGGCGCCTTCCGCGCAGGAACAAATCGCTTTCATCCTAAAGCTTCAGCGTTTGTTCAGTGAGGGTGAGTTCAGCGCCACGTACAAGTTTGCCTTGCTGTTGAGCCTGGCCGAGCTGGCGGTGGAGTACGGAGACGATAGTGGTGCGGCCTTGAGTCTGCCAATGGCCAAGGTAGGGGAGAAGTTTGCCGAGCTTTATTGGCGGCAAGTTCCGCCGTATTCCTCTGGCTTGGTGGACACGGTTGGCGAGACGTTGCATCAGAATAAGGGCTCGGTGGTGGCGATCATGCGGCCTTTGCGGCAACTGCATGCCTTGAGCCATGGCCAGTGGTCGCAAGTGCGGGCTTTGTCGGTTTGGCCGGCTTGCCTAAAGGCTATCTGCCAAACGGTACGAGATATGCCCTTGAAGCATTTGCAGATGCTGGGTGGCCAGTTAGATCCTTTCCTTTATACCTATCCATGCCCACCCGACCAGGTGGTATTGCATGCCGGAGTGGCGTTCAATCTGCGTCGTTACCAAGAGCTGGTGCAGCAGCTGGCCAAGGCCGGTTGGTTGGAGCATGTGCGTAGTAATAAGCTGAACCGGGTGATTCTGGGGATGCGGGACGATCTGGAAACCTTCATGTTCGGCTCCGCTCGCGCGGACCTTAGCGAGGTGGCCCTGGTGTTGGGCCCTTTGCAGCAGCAGCGCTGTTTCTATTGCCAGCAGCCCATCAAGGGCAAGGCGCAGGTGGATCACTTCATCCCCTGGTCTCGTTATCCGCGGGACACCGCGCATAACTTTGTGTTGGCGCATGCGGTATGCAACCGTAGCAAGCGAGACATGTTGGCGGCCAAGCCACATTTGGAACGTTGGCTGGCGCATCTCTCTAGGCATGGTGATGAGCAGGGTGCGCTATTAGCACAGTTGGGCTTTGTCTCAGACCAAGGGTGTTCGCTTAGCGTGGCGGAGTGGGCGTACCGTGGAGGAGTGCAGGCTCAGGCATTTGTTTGGCACTGGGGGGGTGATGCCGAGCAAATTGAGCACGCCTATTTAAGTTTGTTTTAGTGTTGAATATGTTTGAATTGTTGATTCAATTTAGCTTGGAGGGCATTGCATGACAGAGTTGTTGCAATTGGCAAAAATTTTGCCGGTATCTCTAAGTTGGGCTGTGCCCCTTTTTGGTGGTATATGGGCTTTGCTTATTGTTTTTGAAAAGATTCAGGGGCTGTATTACAGAGCAAAGTCAGAAGGGCGAAGCAGTAAAAATGAAGATTTAGATATTGTTGATTCAATGATTGTTGGGGATAGGATGCTCGATATTCTCAATGAGGAAAGAAAGCGGCAGGAAGCTTTTTTTAGAATGACAGGACTGGAGGTCAGGAAGAAAGATCGAGAAGAACTTTTGGATATCTTTTCAATGGTTTCAATGCGATGTTCAGATTTGAAACATCTGTTTTACTTTGTGGAAAAAGCTTCAGAGGGTAGGTATAGGGTTCAGATTGGTTTGGTGGAAGTCTTTCATGCCATATTTGCGATTTTTATGTGTTTTCTGATCGTTTTTTATGGGTCATTATTTGGAATTGAAGTGGGGGCTCAGCATGGCTTTCTTGTGCTCGTGGTTATATTGGCCACTTTGACTGGAGTTTTTTTGACGATTTGGAGCGCAAAAGGATCCCTTCTCGAGTGTGTTATTGTTTGGAAAGTATCAAACCGGTTGGCAGAGCTGGGCAAGTTGGAGGGGAAGGCAGGATTGTCAAATCAAGTTCGCATGGCATTCATTCTGGGGTGGAAAGGGGTTTTTGTCGCCCTTGGTGTTTTTGTGGTCATTTTTGGGATAGCTTTTTTGGTTCGTATGATTTGAAAAACAGATCTCTCCTTACTTTGTCTGGTAGATGGTTTGTACTGATGTTTTCTCCGCTATTGAGCGCAAGGCTTGTTAGTGTTTTTAGTTAAAATAAGATGGCCCTTACTGTTATTCAGGCAAAACTCCATCACTTGTGGAAACCCCGCATCTATCACCACATGGTACAGCTGGTTCAGGCGTAGAGGGGCTGGGTTTGTGCTGGCCTCTCCATATGGAACACAGCTTTCCGGTGAGGCGGGTCGGGTACGGCCTTTGAGCCAAACTTGCCATATCTTGTTTAGCCTTCCTGCTTGCTTTTCGTACACCAATATCTCGGTGCCAGCATAAGGACGATCTGTTTTCGGGCTGGTGATATAGAAGCAGGGGGCGTTGTTGACGATCAACGCTTGAGCGTCAAAGTCGTAAGGCCGGGGACTGGTGGCTTGGGTGGTGCTGATGCTCGTGGCCAGCAGCATGCCACTCCATAGAGTAGGTTTCATGGCTTGGTGAACTCCGTGGTGTACGGTAGCAGCGTAGGGTCTTTGGGTTGGACCAAAAAGTCTTTCAATACCCTTCTCAACTCCTGAAGTTCTTCTTGGTATTTTCCCATTCCCTGTTCAGTCGCACCGAAATAGTTGGCAATCAGTTGGCCTTGTTGCTCCATGTTGAACTGATGCAACTGCTTGCCGGCGTCCGCACCTTTTAGGTCGTAATAGTAGGCTTTTGCGTTGGCATCATAACCACCTTTCAAGCCGATTTTGAAGCCATTCCAGATCAGGTTGTACCCCAATTGGTATTGCCAGACATGAACCATTTCGTGAATGAACCACATGAGGGTAGGGGCATCCTCTGCGGAGTAATCCGCTTTGAAGTATTGGTCCGGGAAGTGGATTTCGCCTCTTGGCGTCATGGCATTTTGGGAGCGGTTGGGTTGGCCAAACAAGCCGCCACGATGAATTTTGACTTTGCTGTAATCAATCGCATCTTTGAATAGGATTTGCGCCATTGCAATCTCGCCAGGGGTCAGGTCTCGGGTGCTGCTTGCCTGTGGCAAGGTGTGTTGGATGGGAGGTGAGTCTGAACTTTGTTCTTTGGTATGCAGTTTGGTGAGTGTGACTTTCATCGTGGGTGAGGGTGAGCGGCCTCCGTGGCTTGCCAGACGCTCTGCCTGGCACTCACAGCCATAAAACCAGTCTGGATAAAATTCGGCAACGGTGATGGCGACTTCGTAATCTGTTGCAATGCGCTGGGTATGGCCATCTGCATCGGTTTTGCCTGCCTCCGTTGAACCGTCTGCCAGTGTTAGCTTGTAGGTGGTATTGGCCACAGGCTGGCCATCCGCAGTAAGAAAGCGAATTTGTGCGTAGCAAGCCGCGTGGGCTGCTTGGGCCTGAATCAAGGTGCTTAGTGGGCCTGGCAAATATTTAACCGGGCCTGGTTGGGTGCCAAGGGTGAACTTGAATTGTGAGGCGATCAGAGTGGCGCCGCATGAGGTTTGCATGCCTTCCACCGCCACATCGTGGCCAAGGTAGTTGAAAGTGCGGGGGCCAGGCAGGATAAGGAATTCTTTCTTACATTTGGGGCAATAACCCTGGTGGCCGACGCCGGAGGCGTATTTGCCATAAACAAACAGAGTTGAAAAATATCCTAGCACTGTGCCGCCGTGCGAGGTGGTATCTCCTTCCCGGATGATGGCGCGTAGGGTCATGGTGGTCCCCCTCTAAACAAGCAATAAGAAATAGCTAGACTATGTTGCCATCATGGTGAGTGCGACAAGTCAGTGTGGTCTGCCACGAGTCAAGTAACGCCACAGGTCCAATCTCCACATACACATCGCTCCGCAGGCAAACCCATAGCCAATGCGGCCACCCCGCCACGATCCACCCCAACTTCACTCAACTACCTTGCACTCCCCCAACACCTACACCTGTCCTTTAGTCCAAGAGAACGCATTCCCAGACCACGCCGGCTTGTGACTGTCGTCCTAACTTCATAAAATTTCAGGCTTATTTTCAATGTCATACCGCCGCTTGGCGGTGTTTTCGTTTGGAATGCCGATGGACCTGAATGCACTGTTGGCCAGCTTTGCTTCCGCCTTTGGCCAAGACAACCGGATGTTGACCTTGCAGCTTGGGGAGGGGCAGTTCGCCACGGAACAGCTGCTGCCGCTCAGCCTGGAGGGTGAGGAGGGGATTTCCCAGCCTTATCGCTATACGCTGACCTGCTTGTCCCCGGACGGCAATATCCCGCTGAAGATGCTGTTGGGCCAGCCGGCCCGCATTGGCATCCAGGACGCGGAGGGGGGCGAGGCGATCCGTTGCGGCGTGGTCAGCCAGGCTCGGCTGGTGGGGTTGGACGGCGGCTTTGCCCGCTATCAACTGGTCGTGGAAGCGCCGTTCGCCTTGCTGCGCCACCGCAGGACTTCCCGGGTATTCCAAGACCTGTCCGTGCCGGACATCGTCAAACAAATCCTCAGTGAACATCAGCAAGCCAACCCCATCTTCGCCCGCGTGCAAACGCTGGTCTTGCAGCTCAAGCCGGCCGCGCCGCGCAGCTATGTGCTGCAGTACCGCGAGAGTGATTACGATTTCATCGTCCGCCTGTTGCATGAAGAGGGTTACGCCTGGCGTTTCCGCCACCTGGAGGCGGACGGGCCGCGGGTGGAGCTTGCCATCTTTGACGATGCCCACGCCTTGCCGGCCTCCCCGCTGCAGCGGGTGCGCTTCCACCGCAGCGACGCCACCGAGGAAGAGGACGGGCTGACGGGCTGGGAAGCTGCGCGCCAGATTGTGCCCGGCGCCAGCGCGCTGGCCAGTTACGATTACAAGCCGGTGCTCACCCAGCAAGGCCGGGAAGCCAGCCGGGTGGAGCAGGGCCAGTTTGGTCAGGCCTTGCAAAGCAGCCTGGGCCATTACGATGCGCCGGGCCTGTATTACGCCGGGGATGAGGAGCAGCTGGGCCGCTATGCCGTGCTGCGGCAGCAGGCCAACGATTTGCAGGCCAAGACCTTCAGCGGCAGCGGCGCGGTGCGCGGTCTGTTGCCGGGTGAGTGGTTCCGCCTGGACGACCACCCTGCACATGAGGACGACGCGGAGGAGAAACGCCAGTTTGTTGTCACCGGCCAGCGTTTCCAGGCACGCAACAATCTGCCGCGGGATCTGGCGCAGCACTTGGGCGCGAAGGCCGACGCTGCGCCGTTCAGCGCCGCCATCCAGGCCCAGCGCCGCGGCATTCCGCTGACGCCGGCTTATGCCGGCACCGCTCACGCCAGGCCCACCAGCCTGGGCGTGCAAACCGCCACCGTGGTGGGACCGGCCAGCGGCGATGCGGGGACGGAGAGCCCCGGAGAAGTGCATACCGACGAGCACGGCCGCATCAAGATTCAGTTCCATTGGCAGCGTCCGGAAGAGCATCCCGGCATCGGCGCGGGCATGGACGACAAATCCTCCTGCTGGGTGCGGGTGGCGATGCCGTCCGCCGGCGCCGGCTGGGGTCATCAGTTTCTGCCGCGCATCGGCCAGGAAGTGCTGGTGGACTTTATCGAAGGCGATATGGATCGCCCGGTGGTCAAGGCCGTGGTCTACAACGGCAGCCATCCCGCGCCGGACTTCAGCGGCGCCGGCAGCCTGCCGGCCAATAAGACGCTGTCCGGCATCAAATCGAAAGAGCATCAGGGCGGCGGCTATAACGAGCTGCTGTTTGACGACACCCCCGGCGAAGTACGCGCCAAGCTGTCCAGCGAGGTGGGCAAGACTCAGCTCAACCAAGGCTTCCTCACCCACCCGCGCAGCAACGGCCAGGCCCAGCCGCGCGGCGACGGGTTTGAGCTGCGGACGGACCAGCACGGCGCCATCCGCGCCGCCCACGGTCTGTTGCTGTCCACTGAGGCGCAAGGCGGAGGCGCGGGCAAGCAGCTGGCGCGGGAGCAGGCCAACAGCCAGCTACAAGCGGCGGTGGCCTTGAGTCAGGCGCTGGCCGAAACCGCCGCCACGCAGCAGGCCGACACCATGGAAACCGGGCCGGACGGCATTGGCGACGACAACGCCAGCAGCGGCAAACAGGAACACGGCCATGTGCTGCACCAGTTGCAGGCGCTGGAGGCCTGGGAGGCCGGCAGCAATACCGATCCAGACGGTAAAACCGCGAAAGAACAGGCCGGCCAGCAAGCCTTGCTGGTGCTGTCCGCGCCGGCCGGCATTGCCAGCCTGTCCGGGCAAAGCCAGACCCTGGCCGCGGAAACCCATCTCAACCTGGTGGCGCAGCGCGACACCAATCAGAGCAGCGGCCGGCGCTGGATTCATAACGTCGGCAAGCACATCAGCCTGTTCGTGGCCGGCGTGGCGGATCAGGTGGCGATGAAGTGGATAGCCGCCAAGGGCAAGATTCAGTTGCAGGCGCAAAGCGACAGCATTGAGCTGACGGCGGACAAGGACGTCACCATCACCTCCTGCAAGGAACGCATCACCATTGCGGCTAAGGACGAGATTCTGCTGACCAGCGGCGGCGGCTATATCCGCCTCAAAGGCGGGGATATCGAAGTGCACTGCCCGGGCACGGTCAGCATCAAGGGCAGCAGTCATGTATTGAGCGGGCCGGCCAGCGTCTCCATGCCCATGCCGGCCATGCCAAAAGGCTACCAACGTAGCTATATCCTGCAGGATGAAAAGACGGGCGAGCCGCTGGTGGACAAGGCTTACCGGCTCAAGCTGCCGAATGGCCGTGTGATTCCGGGTTACACCGACTGGGAGGGCAGAACCAGCACTGCCTTCACTCCAAGTTCCCAGCCGGTCAAGCTTGAGGCGCCCAAGCCTCCCGTCGAGCAGGAGTACACCTTGTATGGCTACGGCACCGGTCAGGCGGAACGCGGGCTGCAATTGAAAGACGACAATGGAGAGAATGCTTGATGGCCAACTATCAACCCGCCGGCGGCACGATGACCATCGTGGAAGAGCGCCCCGAGTATGCAATGCTGCCTCACCCAGGCAATAAGCCCTACCTGACCGAGAAGGCCGACGTGGCGATTCTGTCGCCCAAGTCCGTAGGGGCGACCAGTAAAAAGACCGGCCGCACCTACCAGCTCAATATGCGGCAAATCACCATGTCGATCCTGATTCGTCTGGATGAAAACAGCCACGATTACAAGTGGTTCTATAAGGCGGAAGTCAACTTCGATATGACCCGCAACCCCCCAACGCCCTTTCTGAGTCCAAGTCGCCGAGAAGACGGACCAAACCGGCGACACACTATTACCCCCTTCCCCAAAGGTTTGTCGAAGGGCTATTTACGACGGCCGGACCTGGTGATTGTGAAGGACAAGGAAACTCGTTGGCCGGGGCGCGCAGCCCCCGACCATGACGGCGTACCGCATGGGGACAATTTGGCTCGGGTGGCGGAGGTGAAATTTCCGGGGGATACGCTTACTCGAGACCAGCTTGATGCCTACATCAGCATCGCAGGTGAGCGTAGCCGCTTCACAGTGTTGGATGTGATCGATAAAAGGAAGAAAAAAGTCCCCGAGCCCAAAAAGGTGCCGGTCTTCAGCCCGCAACCGCAGGCCAAGCCCAAATCGCAAACCCAACGAGTACCCGCGCCGATCTACAGCCCGGTTCCGGTAAAGACTCCAGGTTACCTCCAGGATTGGGGCACGCAGTTGCAGCGTGGAGTTGCCGAAGTATGGTCGGATGCGAAGAAAGGCATGCAGGGCTTGGCTGAAGATACCCAAGCCTGGCTGGAAAAAGAGGCTGCTTGGCTGTTAGAGTCAGGTCGCTGGGTCCGGGATAAGTCCAAAAAAACTTGGACTTGGGTCAATGCGCAGGGGAAAGCGCTGGTCCGCTGGACCGAGGAGCAGTTGAAAGCCGCGTGGGCCAAAATTGAGCGTTATTGCGACATTGCCTGGAATGAGATTAGCCAGATTCAGTGGGGGCAGATTCTGCTTAATGTCGGCAAGGTTGTGGTGGGCATCGTGTTGGTGGTGGCGGCCGTTGCCTTGATGGTGATGGCATTGCCTGCCGAGTTGGTCGCGGCCTTTATTGCCTGCGTCGCCATACTGGGAGGCGCCACGGTTTCAAGCAACGATACACCACTGATGGCATGAGTTAGGAATGGCGAAATGGAACAAGTAGAAATGCCGCGGCAATTACAGCGGCTACAACAATACCAAGATGAGCTTGTTTGGACCCTGGGCACGGATGATGCCATTGTGGTGCGACCAGGTCTGATTGCCACTTTTTTCTTTGAGGGCGGCAGCTCGATTGCGGTACGTGAAAAAATAGTGGAGTGTTTTGATTATTTCCATGGCCAGTTTGGTCCCCATCTAAAAGGAAAACAAATTGGTTCCGGCAACTATACCAAGATGTCCAAAAATGGTTATGCCGCCAATAGGAATGCCGCTCTTGCCAATGTTGACCCGCATAATGCGTTGGAGTGGACGTTAAGCTCAGAGTCCACTCAGGAGAGGGCTCCCGCCTATGCCATGCAGTGTCTGACACGACGAGAACTACACGAAACGTGGGGGCATAAATCCTATTTGAAGTTCACTCTGCCGCATACCTTATTGTTTGAGAAAAACGGCACCTCTATTTATCAGAATTTAGTTCAGTTTGTTTGTAATGCTCTCTCCCCCATTCATGGCTATGGCGGCCTATCGCCAGTCCTACCTTATGACTTTGACCGCTACTTGCCCAATGAGTACGAACTGGCGCAGCGTTTCATTGGGCTGGATGTGGACAGCATGTCGTTTTCTGCCGGTGCGCACGAGTTGCAAAACCATATCAAAGGCGCCAACTGGCTCACCATTTTGGGGAGTCAGTTCATTCAGAAATTGGGAGGAGAAACATCACTCCGCGCTCAGCTAGCAAGCTGGCCGAATATCGTTCTGAGCACCTACCCTGGTGGCTTGATTATCCAAGCCGGAGAGTACCCTGACCTTGGCGCACCGGAAGACGGCGCCCCCATTTCCTATGTGGCAGTGAATCATGTAGTGAAACCAATTCGCACCACGGAACCAGGCTCCCTGCATTACCACCTGCCTCAACAGAATGGGTTCGACAAGTCCGAAACCGTGAGCTGGTATGCGCGCTTTGACGGTATCCCGTTGCCGGAGGGGCAACCGCTACCGGCACAAGCAGTACATGGGGGGCGATGCGAGGCCGGTAAGCCTTGCCCTGAGAGTGGGCATTGGTGGACGCCCGCTGTGGAGAATTCTCGGCAATATTTCACCCAAGGTGAGCTTATGCCTGATTTCTCGAGCTCAACGTATGGCAGCACGATCTGGTATCGAGAACCGGCCTCCGGCGCCAGATGAGCCATTGAAGAGGAATGCTTAAGCATCCGCAGGCATGCAGATGGGGTAGGGATGGAGCAATGGAGCAAGTAGAAACTCCACGACAATTACAGCGACTACAGCAATACCAAGATGAGCTGGTTTGGACCCTGGGCACGGATGATGCCATTGTGGTGCGCCCAGGGCTGATTGCCACTTTTTTCTTTGAGAAGGGCTGCACAGTTGAGGTCAGGGCAAAGCTCATCGAGTGCTTCGACAGCTTCTACTCCCTCTTTGGTGCGAAGCTAAAAGGGCAGAAATACATGGATGCCAAAACCAGGAAAATGGGCGCATCCGATTATCAGAAGTCCAAAGACAAGATCTTGGCCATCACTGACCCGCACGAGCGGATTGAGTGGTTTGTCAGTAGCGAAGCCGTGCCGGACTTGGCTCCGGAATACTCGGTTTCCTGCTTGACGCAGCAAAGCATTCACGAAGGCTGGGGCGATAAGTCATTTTTCAAAATCGTGCTGCCCGCGGCCACTGTGTTCGATGAAGCAAGCCTTGGTCAGTACCAACAGCTGCTAGCCTTCATCTGTGACGCCTTACAACCGGTTCATGGTTATGGTGGCCTGTCTCCCATCCTGCCATATGACTATCATCGGTACTTGCCCAATGAGTATGAGCTTGCACAACGGTTTATCGGCTTGAATATCGACACCCGCTCCTTCAGCGCCGGAGGCTTCGAGTTGAAGAGTCATATCAAGGGCGCAGACTGGTACACGATTCTGGGAAATGAGTTCGTAGAGCAGTTGGATGGCGAAGAAGTGATTCGCGCTAAGCTAGCGCCCTGGCACGATATTTCCATACGCCGATATACAAGCGGACTGATGATTCAGGCGGGCCCATACCCTGACTTGGGCGCGCCTAATGCCCGCCCTCCGGAGCCCTATGTGGTGGTCAGTCACTTGGTGAGATCGATACGCACCACGGAACCAGGCTCCCTGCATTACCACCTGCCTCAACAGAATGGGTTCGACAAGTCCGAAACCGTGAGCTGGTATGCGCGTTTTGACGATGCGACGCCGGTGCTCAGCCCACCCTCTCCCGCGCCGGCCGGTGCTTGAGCGGCGAGGCCGGGCTTCCCTAGATCAAGTTATGGCAGCACACTGTCTGGTATCGGCAGCGCGAGTAGCGGTGATCATTAGGCTTAGCTTGTAGGCGCAGTATTAATACGAAAAATGCGAAAGACAGTAAATGAATGCACGAGTGGATTTGAATAATCAGGATGTCACCTGGGAGACAAAAGAGCTTGTTGCGGACCCGGCTCGCTTGCTGGCGAGAATGCGGAGCGCGGGTTTGCCCTTGCAGGATGGCGTTGCCGGGGAGGTGGAGGGCGAGTCCGACGGCAGCAAGATCACGGCCTTGGTGGCGGTCAGCGCGGACCGTTTGGCGGCGATTGTCGCGTCACCAAGCGGCTTGGTATACCGGCTGGAGCCGGAGATTATTGAGCAGGAGTGGTGGTCGTTTGCCGCTCGGTATTACTACATCGTGACGGGCAATCTGGCGGATCGGCAATTGTTGGCCGAGCATGCCGGCGTTGAGCTCAGCGCCGTCAAAGGTAAAACGATTTCCAGGAAGAAGCTGGCCGAGCCTTCCGGACTGACTCTGGACCAGTTGTTGGATCAGGCATGCCCGGAACTGGCGCAACGGCAAGAATCGTTATTTGATTGATGGTTTTGGCTGTAACTGCATAGTCGGCAACGCCGCAGCGCCCGCTGCGGCGTTTTCACATCTACATCACCGAGCCAATCAGTCTGTGGCTGGTTTGTAGTTCCTGCCGAACCGGTTCCAGCAAGGTCACGATTTGGTCACAGTTCAGCGTTTTGTCTTCCGGGCAGCTTTGCAGCAGGGTCAGCAGCGCGTGCAGGTTTTGGCTGGCATAGTGGAGGTGCATGGTGCCGCGGGTGATGCTTTCGTCCACGTCCAGATAGCGGCGGTCCAGCTGTTGGCTCAATGTTTCCAGTTCCGAGCAACCCTGGGCGTTGACGCGCAGCGCTGTCAGCAGGTCTTGCAGCTGTTGCAGGACGGGGGTGGCGCTGGCGGCGAGGGTTTCCATCAAGGCGTCGGGGTCGGGGTTTGGTTGGGAGATATTCAATATATTCACTATGGCCTCCACAAACATTTGCTTAAGGAAGCCTGCGCGGCACGCACGGAAGGCGTGGGCAGGCTCATGACAAAGTGGGAGGACCGGAACGTTCCACGGCAGCCCCTTAGGGGCTCAGTGCCATGAGCCCGCCCGGTGGTGGCAGACGCATGAGCACATAGCGAATCGCAGCCAAGCGATTTGCTAAGAAACGTTCAGAACGGGCCTCCCAGCCCATGGCTGCGTTATTTGGCGCAGCGCATGGGCAGAGTAAGGGGGGCAAGGCCCAGCGTCAAGGCGGCGGCGGGCCGGGGTGGGGATTACAGCAGAAAGCCGCCCTTTACGGGCGGCTTTTGGCGTTGCAGCGCCGCGGCGCGGCGATCACACGCCGGTTCTAAGAAGGTGTTTACGATCTTGCGAGCTAGAGCGAGACAGGGCGCAGCGGCTAAGAAAGCGGAATGTAGCTTCGGTACATGAGCATTTCGGAGCAATGCCACCGTGTCACGTCTCACGACGCGCAGCAGATCGTCAATAGGTTCTAAGCCGCGTTCATGGCGGCGCCGGCCGGGGCCGTCACGGCGCCCAGGTCCTGGATGATGTCGTCAATCAGGCGGTCCAGCCGCTGGCTGTCGTGGTGGTGGGGCGTGGTGATCAGGTGGGCCGCGCCGCCGGATCTGGCCAAGCCGTGTTTGTTGCATACCGGTTCAGACGGGCTGGGGAAGACCACGGTGATGGAGTTCTTGCAGCGCCAAGCCTGGATGCCGGCGGACTGGAAACGGTCTATCGCGTATTGGGCCATGTCCAGGCAATGGCGCACTTTGCGACGCCATTCCGCCAGCGGCCGGCTCTTGATGGCTGCCCACAACATCATGGGGGTGTGGCCGTTGCGGGAGCCGCTGATGGTTTGGTCGTTGGCGGAGATGTAGTCGATTTCCACGGAGATGCGCGACACATTGCTGCGTTTGGCCAGCACGATGCCGCACGGCATGGGCGAACCTATCATCTTGTGGCCGGACACGCTGATGGAGTCGATGCCGTCGGCGAAGGAGTAAGGCTGCGGGCTGTCGACAAAGGGCAGGATCATGCCGCTGAGCGCGGCGTCCGCGTGCAGGTAGTAGTCCCGCCGCGGGATGCCGGCCTTAGCCAGCTTGTCCTGGATGACGCCGATGTCGTCCACGGCGCCTTTCATGGTGGTGCCGACGTTGACGAAGACGATGGGGTGGCGTTCCTGGTCTTGCTGGATTTTGGCCACCAGATCGTCGTAGTCGATTTCGCCGCTGGGCAGGGAATCCACCGCGCGGGATTTGATGCGCAGCAGCTTGATGATCTTGGCCACGGAGTAGTGGCTGTCCTTGGAGTAGTACAGCGTGGCGTCCGGGAACAGTTCGCGGGCGAGGTAGCAGCCGAACATATTGCCTTCGGTGCCGCCGTTGGTCACGTAGCCCCAGCTTTGGTCAAAGGGGATGTGGAACAGTTCGGCGAAGAAGTGCATGACTTCGCGTTCGAAGTCGAAGGAATTCAGCAGGTAGTTGCTGCTTTCGTTCCAGTCGCCGCAGTTGTTGATGGAGAAGCGCAGGAAGCGGTGCAAGGGGGCGTAGTCGAAGTCGGCTGACTCTGGATAAGCGAGATTGAAATATTGGTGTTGCAAGCAGTACTGCCAAAAAGATTCGATACGGTTTTGGTCAAGTTGGGACAGCGACATGGGTGACTCCGTGGTTTCTCAGAACCTGTTCACGATCCGCTGCGCGGCGACGGGATAGTTTAGACAGGGCGTTGAGAACGCTTTCGAAATGCTCATGCACTTTGCGCGCATTCCGCTTTCTTGGCTGTTCTCGCCTTGTCTTGTCGGCTTGCAAGATCGTGAATGGGTTCTTGGTGGGTGGGTATTGCTGGTGTTCTTCCTTGTTGGCTGGGCGTGGGTTGGCGCCCGGTTTTGTCTGTTTTAGGGTTTTGTTAGTGGTTTTTAGTGCGTGTTTACGCTCTGGCGAGCAAGCGCGAGACAAGGCGTTGCGGCTGAGGAAGCGGCATGCACTCGTGGCGCATGAGCATTTCGAAGCCGTACTCACCGTGGGGCGTCTCACGACGCGCAGCAGGTCGTAAACAGGTTCCAAGGGCCGGTTCTGCGCGCCGGCCGCGGCCATGCTTCAAGCGTCCGTTTGCCGGGCGTCCAGCAGCGCTTCCCAGCCCGCCAGGGTGGGGGTGCGGCTCAGTTCTTCCGTGCGGACGGGGATGCCGCGGGCGTTGAGCTCCGCGGCCAGCGTCATCAGGCGCAGGGAATCCAGGCCGTAATACATCAGGTTTTCCGTGGGGTTCAGTTCCCCGTCTTCCGCCAGCAGCTGCCGCAGCCGGCCATGCAGCCATTGGCGCGGGTTGGCGGCTGTTGCTTGAGGCGCGCCGTCCGCTTGCGGCGGGGTGGTGCTGATTGCTTTTTCATTCGTCATGACGATTTCACCTGGATCATTGCATCACGCTAAAAATGTAAATTATAATCATTCGCATTTAGAGATGCCATATGGAGATGGAAGAAATGCAAGAAATCCATTTGTCAATTTTCATGGGTGCGCAATGAGAGAGCTGACTTCAATGCAGGCGGCCTGCTGGATGGGCCGGGGCGATCATTCCGATCTGGGTGGCGTCTCTGCGCATTTGTATGCGGAGTTCGACGGCCAGGCCATTGAGCTGCCGCGTTTGGTGGCCGCGCTGGCCCGGCTGGGCCGCGAGCACGCCATGCTGCGCGCCTGCGTAACGGCGGACGGCATGCAGGCGCTGGCGGCGGCGGACAAAGCGCCCCATCTGGAGGTGGAGGATTTCACCGCCTTGGAGGGCGAGGCGCTGGCGCAGCGCCTGGAAGCCAAGCGCCAGCAGTGGACTCATCAGCGGCTTGACCTGGCAACCGGTCAAGCCGTTCGTTTTTCCATCAGCCTGTTTGGCGCGGGCGATAGCCGGCTGCATGTGGACGCGGACATGATCGCCGTGGACCCGTCCAGCTTCCGCGTGCTGATAGAGGATTTGGCGCTGTTTTACGAATCCCCGGACGCGGAGACGCCGCCCACGCCGTCCTTCTTTGAGTGGTGCGACCGGGCGCGGGACGAGCCCTGGCTCAAGGCGGCCCGGGAGCGGGACCGCGAGTGGTGGCGCGCGCAGTTGGCCGATATCGCGCCGGCGCCGTCCTTGCCGCGCCGGCAGGGGCCGGTGGGCGCGGCGTCCAGCCAGCGTCTGTGCGCCTGGCTGGCGCCGGAGCAGCGCCAGGCTTTGCGGCGCTTGGCCAAGGCGCAGCGGCTGACACTGTCCGGCCTGATGCTGGGCGTGTTCGCCCAGGCCTTGGGCGCGGCCAGTGGGGACCGTCGTTTCCGGCTGAATGTGCCGGTGTTCTGGCGGCCGCCGCTGTTGGAGGGCGCGGAGCGCATCATCGGGGAGTTCGCCAATCTGGTGTTGCTGGATGTGGATTTGGACGCGGCGCCGACTTTGGGCGCGCTGTGCCGAAACCTGGCCGCGCAGTTGCTGGAGCGCGCCGGCCATTGCGCTTATCCGGGCGTCAATCTGATGCGGGATCTGTCCCGCCATCACCGTTCGCCGCAGATCGCACCGGTGGTGTTCACCGCGGCGCTGGACATGCCGGGCGGGGAGCTGTTCTCGGAGCGGGTGCGGCGCGCCTTCGGCGCGATGAACTGGGTGATTTCGCAGGGGCCGCAGGTGGCCTTGGACGCGCAGATCGTCAGCGCGGACGGCGGGGTGTTGATCAATTGGGACATCCGCCTGGACGCCTTGCCGCAAGACTGGATCACGCAGCTGTTCAACGATTTCGTGGCCCTGGCCACCGCCGTGGCGGCGGACCCGGCCGCGCTGGAGCGCCCGCTGGCGCAGCCGGAGGCGGAAACGCCGCTGTCGGTGTTGCAGCAGGCGTATCTATTAGGCCGCACCGCGCAGCTGCCGCTGGGCGGGGTGGCGATGCAGGAGTTCCGCGAATACCACGGGACGATGGACCCGGCGCTGCTGCGCGCCCGGCTGGGCGAGATGGTGCGGCGTCACGATTGCCTGCGCACGGTGATAGACGTTGCGCGCTTGCGGCAGCGGGTCCGCGCGCAGCCGCGGGTGAATCTGCGGGAGGTGGATTTGCGCGCCTTGTCGCCGGCGGCGGCCCAGGAGCGGGTGGCGGCGGCGCGCGAGGATTACGCCCACGCGCTGTTTGATCTGGAGCACGCGCCTTGGGAGCTGACGCTGTTCCTGCTGCCGGACGACAGCTTGACGATGTTTGCGCGTTTCGATGCCTTGATTGTCGATGGACGCTCCATCGCCGCGCTGATGCTGGAGCTGTTCCAGGGCATGGCGGAGCCGAGCAGACCGGCCGCCGCCGCGGCGGCCGAGGTTTCTGTTGAAGCCCGCAAGGCGGATGCGCTGTATTGGAAAAACAAGCTGGCCGATTGCGGGGGCGTGCCGCGGCTGCCTTGGCGCAAGCCCTTGGATCAATTGGGCGTGGCGCGCTATGAGCGGCAAAGCCTGACGGTGAGCGCGGAGCGTTTCGAGCGGCTGGGCAAGCTGGGCAATGGGCAGCGCTTTTTCAAGAACACCACGGTGATGGCGCTGGTGTTGGAGGTGTTGTCGCATTGGCTGGACGAGGGCGGCTTGTGCGTGGCGGTGCCGGTGGCGCCGCTGCCGTCCGGCGGTTTCTCCAACCGTTCCAGCTTTATCGCGGTGGCGTGGCAGGCGGGGCTGGACAGCCTGGCGGAGCGCGGCCGCCGCTTGCAGGCGGACGTGATGGAGGGCTTGCAGCACCTGGCCTTCTCCGGCGTGGACCTGGCGCGGATGCTGTTTGAGAGCCATGGCCCCGGCCCGGCGCTGCCGGTGGTGGTGACCAATGGCTTGTCGTGGCCAACAGCGGCGGACGGCGCCATGCGCCAGATCGGCGGGCTGACCCAGACGCCGCAGGTGGCGATGGATCTGCGCTTTTCCGCGCGGGCGGACGGCGCGCTGGTGTTTGACATCGATTACGCCCGCGACGCGCTGGAACCGGCGCTGGTGAGCGCGGTGCTGAGCGCGTTGGAGCGGGCCATCGAGCAGGTGACGGACAGCGGCGTGTTCGAGGCCCCGGCCGGGCGGATGCTGGATTACGGCCATTACCGGCTGAACAGCGTGGAAGCCGAGGCGCGGCGCGAGAATTTCCTCGGCCGCATCGCCGCCCATATCTTCGACCCGGACAACGCCCGGGTGGCGCTGATCAGCGGCCAGCGGCGGATACGCTACGGCGAGCTGGGCGAGGCGGTGTCCCGAGCGATGGCGGCGCTGAAGGCGCGCGGCGTCAGCGCCGGCCAGGTGGTGGCGGTATGCCTGCCGCGCAGCCCGGAACACACCATCGTCACCCTGGCTTGCGCCTTCAGCGGCGTGGTGTGGGTGCCGATAGACGCGGCGTCCCCGGAGGAGCGGCTGCGTTATTTGCTGGACAACTGCCGGCCGGACTTGGTGGTGGCGGCCCAGCCCTTGCCGACGGAGCATGCGCGGGCCACGCCGGAGCAATTGCTGGCCGAGGCCGCGCCGCTGGCCGCGCGCGGCGGCTGGCAGGCGCTGTCGCTGAGCGAGACGCCGGCGTATTACCTGTACACCTCGGGCACCACCGGCAAGCCCAAGTGCGTGGTGTTGTGCAACCGGGCCACGGCCAATGTCATCGGGGCCACGCTGGAGCATTGGCAGGTGAGCCAGCGCGATGTGTGCATGTCGGTGACGCCGCTGCACCACGATATGTCGGTGTTCGACGTGCTGGGCAGCCTGACTGCCGGCGCCACCCTGGTGCTGCCGGAGGCGGGCGAGGAGAAGGACGCGGTGCGCTGGAACCAGCTGGTGGACGAGCACGGCGTCACGCTGTGGTGCACGGTGCCGGCCATGCTGGAGATGTTGCTGTCTTGCCGGCGGGACGGCGGGCTGCACAGCCTGCGGCTGGTGGCCCAGGGCGGGGATTACATCAAGCCGTCCATCGTCGCGGATTTGCGCGCTGTTCTGCCGGCGGCGCGGCTGCTGTCCTTGGGCGGGCCGACGGAAACCACGATCTGGAGCATCTGGCACGACATCGTCGCTGAGGACAGCGCCAAGGTGCCCTATGGCCGGCCGCTGCCCGGCAACCGCTATTGGCTGCTGAACGAGCGCGGCGAGCATTGCCCGGCCGGCGTGGCCGGACGCATTCACACCGCCGGCGTCAATCTGGCGCTGGGCTATCTGGAAAACGGCGAGCTGACCCAGCACGACTTCGTCACGGTGCGCGACGAGGCCGGCCAGCAGGCGCGCGCCTTCCGCACCAGCGACTGCGGCCGTTACCGGCCGGACGGGGTGATGATGTTCGACAGCCGGGTCAACGGCTACGTCAAGGTGCGCGGGGTGCGGGTATCGCTGCCGGACATCGAGATGGAGCTGATCAAGCATCCGGCGCTGGCCCATGTGCTGGTGGTGGATGTGGGCGACGAGCGGCAGGGGGAGTTGGGCATCGGCGCGCTCTACGTGGCCAAGCCCGGCGCGGAGGCGAGCGCGGCGGATCTGCGCGAGCATGCGCGCCGCGTCCTGCCGCAATCCCATGTGCCCACGCGTTTCTTACAGGTGGCGCAACTGCCCTTGTCGCAAAACGGCAAGCCGGACCGCCGCGGCGCGCGCGCCTTGTTGCAGGCGCCGGCCCATGCCCCGGCTCCGGAGCGCGAGGCGGCGCCCGCCGTTGTCGAGGCGCCGGCCGCGGCGACGCGGCACCGGCGTCCGGTGCTGGACATTTATCTGGGCGTGCTGGGGCGTTCTTACCAGGAGCTGGCCGACGAGCTGCTGGACTTCAGCAGCATGGGCTTGCTGCCCCAACATCTGAAAGCCATCGCGGCGCGCATGCGGGAAAGCTTCGCCGTGGAGCTGTCGCCCGGCCAACTGCTGCGTTGCCGCAATGTGGCGGATGTGGAGCGCTTGCTGGTGGCTGGTCAGCCCTGATCAAACTCACCCCGGGGCGGCGATCCCGCCCTGGGGACAATCGATAGAACCTTTGATAGAACCTTGGGAGTTTTTCGCATATGGAAATGGCGAACGTAGATGTTGCCGGCGTCGGCATCGGGCCGTTCAATCTGGGCTTGGCGGCTTTGTTGTCGCGTCACTCGGATATCAAAGGGGTGTTTCTGGAGCGCAAGCCGGCGTTTCGCTGGCATGAGGGTTTGCTGTTGCCGGGCACCACGCTGCAAGTGCCGTTCCTGGCCGACTTGGTCACGCTGGCGGACCCCACGCATCCGCTCAGCTATCTGAACTATCTGCACCAGCATGACCGCCTTTACCAGTTCTACTACTACGACAACACCCTGGTGCCGCGCATCGAATACGACGATTACTGCCGCTGGGCCGCGCAGCAGCTGCCGGCCTGCCGTTTTGGCGAGGAGGTGCGGGACGTGGCTTACGACGCGGACGCGGGGCGTTTCGTAGTGGACAGCGAGTCGGCGTCGGGCGGGATGCGCCGCTACGCCGGCCGCGATCTGGTGGTGGGCGTGGGCACTTCGCCGTGGCTGCCGCCGTGGGCGCGCGCCAGCCGTCACCCGCGAGTGATCCATTCCGCCCAGTTCATCCCAAATCAACAAGCGCTGTCGCAATGCCGGCGCGTCACCGTGATCGGCTCCGGCCAGAGCGCGGCGGAGTGCGTGCTGGCGCTGTTCCGCGAGCTGAGCCCGGAGCAGGTGGCGGCCGGGGCGTCCATACAGTGGATCACGCGCGCGCCGGGCTTCCACCCGATGGAGTTTTCCAAGCTGGGGCAGGAGTGCTTCACCCCGGCTTATATGCAGTACTTCCACAGCATCCCGCGCGAGAAGCGCCGCGAGGTGGTGGCCGGCCAGGGCCTGCTGTACAAGGGCATCAGCTTCTCCACCATCGGCGATATTTTCGATCTGCTCTACGAGCGTTCGATAGGCGGCCGCGATCCGGGCCTGAAGCTGTATTCCAATTGCGATGTGGAGGCGCTGGAGGAACTGGGCGCGGACGGCGCGCTGCGCATGACTTGCCATCACCGGCAGCTGGGCCAGCGTTGCCAACTGGAGACGGACGCCATCGTCGCGGCCACCGGCTACGCCCACGCCTGGCCGCAGTGGTTTGAGCGCTTGAAGGAGACGGTGCTGGAGGTGGACGCGCAGGGCGATTGCATCGTGGAGGAGGATTTCACCGCCCGCCGCCGCGATCAGGGGCCGGGCCGGGTGTTTGTGCAGAACGCGGAGATTTTCCAGCACGGGGTGGGCTCGCCGGACCTGGGCATAGGCCCGATCCGCAACGCGGCCATCATCAATCAGTTGCTGGGTCAGCCGCGTTATCGCCTGCCGCAGCGTTCGGCGTTCCAGCATTATGGGCTGCCGCAGGGCTAGGTTCTAAACCGGCCGGTGGGTATCGCCTTCGGCTCCACCCACCCTACGAAGGCTGCTTGTCGCTGTAGGGTGGGTGGAGCCGAAGGCGATACCCACGCGGACTGGGCCTAGGGCGCATCGGACGCGGGGTTTCCTGGGGCCAAGCTAAGGTGAAATAGATTGCGAATAGGCTCTGAAGCCGAATGGAATTGACGCCCCCGCTCTCGTTTGAGGGCGGGGGCGTCAAGGTTTTGCGCGCCGTATCTCCGACGCGTAGCGGACCGTAAACGACGGCTTAGCCCAGCAGCTCTTCCAGCCTCCGCTCGCTGGCGTCGCCCGCGCTCAAGAGCGCGAACAAGCGGTGCAGCGTGGCGCAGATGGCCTCTAGCTGGGCGGCGGAGTAGCGCTCCGCGCGGTAGGTGATGACCAGGCGCAGCGAGCCGTCGTGCGCGTCTTCCATGATTTCGAACTGCAGGCCGAACATGGATTCGCTCTTGTCCGGGTCGATCTGGCGGTAGCGGATCTCGCCACCGTCCGGGGCCGGCAGCGCGCCGTTGAGCGCGTTGTTGGCATGGACCTGAACGTAGACGTCGAACAGCAGGCCGTCCGCCGGCGTCATGCCCAGCGCGTTTTGCACCAGTTCCAGCGGAATGTCGGCGTAGGCCATGGAGTCGTTGATGGTCAGGGTCACGTCCTTGAGCAGGCTGCCCAGCGATTGCCCGCGGTCGAAGCGCACCCGATGCGCCACCATGGTGGTGAAGTAGCCGACGGTGTCGAAATACGCCGCGTCGGTGCGGCCGGAGGACGAGGTGCCGATCACGATTTCCGGCAGATCGCCCAGCTTATGCAGGGCCAGCGCGATGGCGGTGTAGACCACGCTGAACAGCGAGGAGTCATGACGCTTGGCGAAGGCGGTGATCGCTTCCTGCGTGCCCGGCTCGGGCTTGAACTCCAGCCATTTGGCCTTGAAGCCGGCGGCTTGGTCGGGCGCGGCGGCCGGCGCGGCCGGGTCCGGCAGGCGCAGGCCCGGCGTGGCGCCGCGCAGCATGGCGGTCCAGTAGTCCATGTGGCGCGGGTTGACGCCCTGGCTCTGTTGTTCCAGCGCGAAGGCGTGGAAGGAGGGCGCCGGGGCGGCCCATTGCGGCGCCTTGCCGGCGGCGCGGGCGCGGTAGGCCAGCGCCAGCTCGTCCATCATCACATTGAGCGACCATTCATCGATCGCCATGTGATGCACCAGGAAGGACAGGGTCTGGCGGCCGGTGGCCGGGTGGCGCAAGAAGCGTATCCGCAGCGGCAGTTCCCGGCTCAGGTCGAAGCGGTGGGCGGCTTCGTCCGCCAGCGTCAGCCCCTCGCTCTCCGCGCTGCTCCAGAACCACTTGTAGCCGCCGGTTTCCGTCAGCGGCACGATGCGCTGGAGCGCGGCGCCGTCTTCTTGATGGAAGGTGGCGCGCAGGCTGGCGTGGCGTTCCAGCAAGTCCGTGAAGGCCAGGCGGAACAGGTTTTCGTCCACCGGATCGAGGAAGTCCAGCGCGAAGGGCAGGTTGAAGATGGTGCCGAAGTCGTAGGCGGCGTAGGCGCGCCACAGCGAGGCTTGCGCCAGCGCCAGCGGCGCTTGCCGCACTTCGGTGGACGGCGCGGCCTGACGGCGTTGTTCGCTGACGGTGGCGCGCGCGGCCAGCGCGGCGGCGGTGGGCGCTTCAAAGAAGTCGTTGAAGCGGATCTGGATGCCGTGCTTGCTTTGCAGCGTGCCGATGATGCGGGTGGCCAGCAGCGAATGGCCGCCGAAATCGAAGAAGTTGTCGTCCGGCTTCATGCCGGGCTCGGCCAGCACGGCGCGCAGTTCGCTCAGGATGACGGCGGCGATCGCGTCCTGGCCGTCGGCGGCGGGCTGGGCGGCCGCCGGCGGGCGGTAGCCGGTTTCGCCGGCCTGCAAGGGCAGCGGCGTCAGCGTCAGCGGGCGGCGGGCGGCATCCAGTTGCCGATAGCCCTGGGCCAGCGCGTCCGCCAGGGCCTTGAAGGGCTGGGCCGGCTCCAGGATGGGGTGCAGGCTCAGCGCCAGCACGGCGCTGTGTTCGGTGTGGACGATCAGGGCCTGGAACGGCGGCTGCGTCTCCGCGTCCCAGGGCGCCGCGCGCAGCGCGAGCAGGCGCTCGGTTAGCTGGGCTTCGCTCATGCGCGGGAAGGCGATGCAAGGGTGCCAGCCGTCCACATGGGATTTGCGCAGATCGCCGTCGTCGCTGAACTGGTAGCGGGCGTTCAGCTCCGGCCGGGCCTGGATCAGCTGTTGCAGCGCCAGGGTCAGCAGGGCGAGGTCCGTTTGCTCGTCCAGCCGCCAGGCGTCGACAAGGCGGTTCAGGCGTTCCGGGTGTTGCTGCTGCAATAGCCAGCATTGTTCTTCGTGAAGGCTCAGGGGCAGGCGCTGCGACGGGATGTCGGGGTGGGGGTGCGACAAGAGTGGTCTCCTTCTGAAATTCAACAGCCAATAATCGTTGCGGGCGGCGACGGGAGGCCTTTGACGGTCGCCAGTCAACAGGACGCGTCGTCGGGGGGATGACGGCCCTGGGAATGCGTGCGGCGGGTTCTTGCGATGAGATGTCTACGGCATGGCAGGCGCGGGATTCCGGCCGTGTCAGTCATGGCCCCATCGGGCTGAGGGGGCGCTTATGCGTCATGCCCGGCGGCCGTAAACTGGCTTTTCGGCATAATTCATGCAAAGGACATTGGTTGATTACGTCTTGTATGACGTATTGACAATGTCGGTGATAATAATAAAAATGATTATCATTTGCAAATACAAGTGAAAAGGAGAGGGGCGTGGACAATGGCCCGATCACTTTTCAGTCGCAATTGCGGAGCTTGTACCTGGATCACCACGGCTGGCTGTGCGGCTTGTTGCAGCGCAAGTTGGGCAATCCGAACGATGCGACGGAGCTGGCTCACGACATTTACCTGCACCTCATCCAGAAAGGCCGGCTTCCGCCGGCGGACGAATCGCGCTGCCATTTGGCGCAAATCGCCAAAGGCAAGGTGATTGATCTGCTGCGCCGCCGCCGGCTGGAGGCCCGTTATCTGGAAAGCCAGGCCTTGCAGCCGGAGCCGCGCGCGCAGTCGGAAGAGGCGCGCGCGCTGGTGAAGGAGGAGATCAAGGGCGTGGACCTGGCGCTGATGGGCAAATCGTTCAAGGTGCGCCAGGCCCTGCTCTTGTCCCGGCTCAACGGCATGAGCTATGGCGATATCGCCGCGGAGCTGCAGGTGTCGGTGTCGTCGGTGGAGAAATACGTCGCGCTCGGCCTGCAGGCTTGCCGCCGCAGCGTGGAGGCCGGCCTGGGGCAGGGCGCGTGCAAGCCGCATTCATTAATTCGTGTCGTAGAGGAGTTGTCATGAGTGTTGAGGAAGAGGTTTTGGGAGAGGCGGCCGCGGCCGGGCCTATCGCCCGCGTGTTGGCGCCGATACGCGGCCGGCTGATCGCCGCCGGCTTGCTGGCGGGTTTGGGGTCCATGCTGAGCCTGGCGCCGCTGGCCGGCGTCGCCCATATCGCGCAGCTGGCGCTGGGCCAGGGCGCGGCCGCCTTGGGCGGCGATGTCTTGTGGCGGGTGGTGGGCCTGAGCCTGCTTTGCCTGTTCGCCGGCATGACGCTGATCCTGGCCGGCGACGTGGTGGCCCATCTGGCGGACAACCGCATCACCGGCCTGCTGCGTCTGGCCATCACCCGCCGGCTGGCCAAGGTGCCGCTGGGCTGGTTCACCAGCCGCGCCTCGGGCGAGGTCAAGCAGGCGATGCACGACGATATCGGCACCCTGCACAGCCTGACCGCCCATTTCTACACCACGCTGGGGCGCAGCGCGGGCGCGGTGCTGGCTTCCATTGCGTATCTGTTCGCGATGGACTGGCGCATGGCCATCGCCTCGCTGCTGCCGTTTCCGCTGTTCTTCCTGTTCTTCGCGCGGGCGCACAAGGCCAGCGCGGCCAATATGGAGAGCTTTGGCGCCGGCATGGCGCGCATCAACAACGCGGTGGTGGAGTTCGTCAACGGCATTCCGGTGGTCAAGGCCTTCGGCGCGCAGCACAAGGCGCACGGCAGCTACCGCGCGGCGATAGACGCCTTCGCCAGCGCCTTCACCGATTTCACCCGGCCGCTGGTCAGCGCGATGGCCAACGCCAACGCCATCATCGCGCCGGTGTCGGTGCTGGGCGTGGTGCTGGCTTTCGGCGCGCTGATGGTGGGCCTGGGCTGGATCGCCCCGGTGGACGTGCTGCCCTTCGCCCTGGTGGCGCCGGGCCTGAGCTCGCCGCTCTTGATGCTGAGCTACATCACTCATGATTTGAACCACGCCACCGGCGCGGCCCAGCGCGTGCACGCGCTGCTGCAGACCCCGGTGCTGGAAACCGCCGCCGGCGCGGCGCGGCCGGCCGACGCCGAAATCCGCGTGGAAGGGCTGAGTTACGGCTATTCCGAGCAGGAGCCGGTGCTGTCCGGCATCGATTTCACGCTGGCCCCGGGCACGGTGACGGCCATCGTCGGCCCCTCCGGCGCAGGCAAGTCCACGCTGGCGCGGCTGCTGCTGCGCTTCTTCGATCCCAGCGCCGGGCGCATCACCCTGGGCGGCGTGGATTTGCGGCAGCTGGACAGCGCGGAGCTGTATCGGCGCATCGGCTTCGTGCTGCAGGACGTGCGCCTGATTCACGCCAGCGTGCGCGACAACATCGCGCTGGGCCGGCCTTCCGCCAGCCAGGCGGAAATCGAGGAAGCCGCGCGCATGGCCAATATCCATGATCGCATTCTCGAACTGCCGCGCGGCTACGACGCGGTGATCGGCGAGGACGTGCAGTTCTCCGGCGGCGAGGCCCAGCGGCTGAGCATCGCCCGCGCGGTGTTGCTGGACCCGCCGGTGCTGGTGCTGGACGAGGCGACGGCGGCCGCCGACGCGGAAAACGAGGTCAAGCTGCAGCAGGCGCTGTCCGCCTTCGCCCGCGGCCGCACCCTGGTGGTGATCGCTCACCGGCTGGACACGGTGATGCAGGCGGACCAGATCCTGGTGGTGGACAAGGGCCGGCTGATCGAGCGCGGCCGGCACCATGAGTTGCTGGAACAGGGCGGCTGCTACGCGCGGCTGTGGGCGCAGGGTCATTACGGCAAGGCCGGAGAAGCAGAACAGGAAGGATTGGTGCCGCAATGTTGAAGACTTTTATTCGGCTGCTGGGGGAGGACGCGGCCAAATTGCGCCGTTACGCGTGGCTGGCGCTGACCTACAGCCTGCTGTGCGGCGTGACCATCGTGATGCTGGCGCCGGTGCTCAGCCATCTGCTGGCCGGCGAGGCGCGCGCGGCCGGCGCGTGGCTGGCGGCGCAGGCGCTGGGCGTGGCGCTGTGCTGGGGCTTGCGGCGCAAGGTGGAGAAAGCCGGCATCGCCGTCGGCATCGCCGTGCTGCAAGGCGGACGCCACCGTTTGGCCGAGCATGTCGGCGGCCTGCCGGTGGGCTGGTTCAGCGCCGGCAACACCGCCCGGCTCAATCACATCGCCACCCAGGGCATGATGGAAATGGCCCAACTGCCGGCCCATGTGTTCACCCCGCTGTTTGTCGGCGTGGTGACGCCGGTGGTGGTGCTGGGCGCGCTGTTCGCCGTCAATCCGCTGATGGGCTGGGTGGGGCTGGCCAGCCTGCCTTGCCTGCTGCTGGTGTTTGGGCTGACCGCGCGGCTGAGCCAGCGCGCGGACCAGGCCTATCAGCAGCACGCCGGCCAGAGCAGCCAGCGCATGGTGGAGTTCGCGCAGGCGCAATCGGTGCTGCGCGCCTTCAACGGCGAAAGCGGCGGCACGCGTTTCCTGGAGCAGGCCATCGCCCAGCAGCAGCGCTCCGGCCGGCGCCTGATCCGGCTGTCGGCCTTGTCCTCGGTGCTCAACGTCTGGGCGGTGCAGGCCAGTTTCGCCGCGCTGCTGCTGGTGGCCGCGCTGTGGCTGAGCGACCATGCCGGCCTGGGTCTGACCCCGGCCACGGTGATTCCGGCGCTGGTGGCGCTGATGCTGATGAGCCGCTTCATCGACCCGCTGCTGGACGTGGCCGGCTATAGCGAGGTGCTGCGCGGCGCGCGCGGCCAGCTGCAGGCGGTGGCCAAGCTGTTCGAGGTGGAGCCCATGGCCGAGCCGGTCCGTTCCGGCGAACCGGCGGACGCCTCGGTGGAGTTGAACCGGGTGGGCTTCCGCTACGGGCCGGAACAGGTGCAAGTGCTGAGCGAGCTCAGCCTGCGGATAGCGCCGGGCAGCATGACGGCGCTGGTGGGCGCGTCCGGTTCCGGCAAAACCACGGTGTTGCGCCTGATCGCCCGCTTCTTCGACGTGGACCAGGGCGAGGTGAAAGTGGGCGGCGTGGATGTCCGCGATCTGTCCAGCGAACGGCTGGCCGGCCAGATCAGCCAGATCTTCCAGGACGCTTATCTGTTCCAGGGCAGCATCGGCGACAACATCCGCATCGGCAAGCCGGACGCCAGCGACGCCGAAGTGCTGGCGGCGGCCAGGCTGGCCGGGGTGGAGGAAATCATCGAACGCCTGCCGCAGGGCCTGGACACGCCGGTGGGCGAGGGCGGCGCGCGCTTGTCTGGCGGCGAACGCCAGCGCATCTCCATTGCGCGCGCGCTGATCAAGGACGCGCCCATCCTGTTGGTGGACGAGGCCACGGCGGCGCTGGACACCGAGAACCAGGCCGCCATCGCCGAGGCGCTGGCCCGGCTGCGCGGCAAGCGCACCCTGATCGTCATCGCCCACCAGCTGTCCACGGTGGAGATGGCGGACCAGATCGTGGTGCTGGAGGACGGCAAGGTGCGCGAGCAAGGCAGCCATGCCGAGCTGAGCGCGCGCGCGGGTCTTTACGCCCACTTCCTGGAGCAGCGCAGAAGCGCAAAAGGCTGGCGCATCACCGCGGCGCCGGCCGCAGAGGCCCTGTCTTGAAACGACTCGCCTTGCCGCTGCTGCTCTTGGCCTGCAGCGGCTTGTCTTTGATGGTGGGGGCCAAACAGATGGCCTGGACCGGGCCGCTGGCCCTGTCCGACGACAGCTGGCTGACCCTCACCGCCAGCCGGCTGCCGCGTCTGGCGGCGTTGCTGCTGGTGGGGGTGGGGCTGTCGGTGTGCGGGGTGATCCTGCAGCAGATCGTGCGCAACCGCTTTGTGGAGCCGGCCACCTCCGGCGGGCTGGACGCGGCCAAGCTGGGCATCCTGGTGGGGCTGAGCCTGGTCCCGGAGGCCGGCAACCTGGGGCGGATGCTGTTCGCGCTGGCTTTCTGTTTTGTCTCCAGCCTGGTCTTCATCGCCATCATCCGCCGCATCCAGTTCAAGAACACCGTGCTGGTGCCGGTGATAGGGCTGATGTACGGCAGCGTGCTCAGCGCCGTGGCCGAATTCTACGCCTACCGCCACAACATCCTGCAAAGCATGCAGGGCTGGCTGCTGGGCGATTTTTCCAAGATCGTCGAAGGCAATTACGAGATCGTTTACCTGATCCTGCCCATCGTCGCGCTGGCGTATTGCTACGCCCACCGCTTCACCGTGCTGGGCATGGGCGAGGAGATGGCGGCCAGCCTGGGCCTGAGCTATGCGGCCACCGCGGCGCTGGGCCTGGTGCTGGTGGCGGTGACGGTGGCCGCCACCGTCATCACCGTGGGCGCCATTCCCTTTGTCGGCCTGGTCATTCCCAATCTGGTGGCGCTGCGCTGGGGCGAGAACCTGCAGCGCACGCTGCCCATCGTCGCCGCCTGCGGCGCCTTGTTGATGTTGGTTTGCGACATCATAGGCCGCCTGCTGATCTACCCGTTTGAAGTGCCCATCGGCCTGACCGCGGGCAGCGTGGGCGGCGTTCTGTTCCTGATGATGATTCTATGGAAGCACAAATGAGGGACGCCCTGATCCGCCGCGGCGTCTGGGCGCTGGCGGCGGCGCTGGCGCTGGCGTTCCTGCTGCTGGGCTCCGGCCTGGATTTCGATTACGTGATTCCCAACCGCCTGATCCGCCTGGCGGCGATGGGGGTGGCCGGCGTCTGCATCGCCGTGTCCGCGCTCACCTTCCAGACGCTGACCGGCAACCGCATCCTGACCCCGGCCATCATGGGTTACGAGGCGATCTACCTATTGCTGCAGGCGCTGCTGGTATTGCTGCTGGGCGCGCAAAGCCTGGCGCTGCTGGGCCGTCACGGCAACGCGTTGCTGTCCATCGCGGTGATGCTGGCCTATTCCTGGGCCTTGCATCGCGCGTTGTTCCGCAAGGAGCGCAACGATCTCTATCTGCTGTTGCTGAGCGGCCTGGTGCTGACCATGGTGCTGGGCACTTTCACCCAGTTCATCCAGCTCAAGACCAGCCCCGGCGAGTTCGCCATCCTGCAGGGCTTCAGCTACGCCTCCTTCAACCGGGTTCAGCCCGGGGCGCTGCTGTTCGCCGCGCTGCTGACCGCGGCCGCGGCCTGGCTGGTGCGCCGGCGGCTGGCGGTGCTGGACGTGCTGCTGCTGGGGCGCGAGCAGGCCATTTCCCTGGGCGTGGATTACCCCGGCAATGTGCGCATGCAGCTGGCGCTGATCGCGGTGCTGGCGGCGGTGTCCACCAGCCTGGTGGGGCCCACCGCCTTCATGGGCGTCTTCGTCGCCAACATCACTTACGCGCTGGCGCGCACCTTCCGGCACCGGGTCACGCTGCCGCTGGCCTGCGCCGTCGCCATCGCCATCTTCATTGCTGCCCAACTCCTGGTGGAGCAGCTGTTCAATTACAAAACCACCGTCAGCATCCTGGTCAACCTGGTATGCGGCGCTTATTTCCTGGCGCTGATGGTGCGCAGCAGAGGACATGCATGATCACGCTTGAGCGCGTCTACAAAGCCTACGGCGACAAACAAGTGCTGCGCGACGTCAATCTCAGTTTTCCCTCCCGGCAAGTCACCTCGCTGATCGGCCCCAACGGGGCCGGCAAGAGCACGCTGCTGATGTCCGTCGCCCGGCTGTTGAAGCCCAGCGCCGGCCGCATCCTGATGGACGGCGAGGAGATAGAGCGGATTCCGCTGCGCAGCTACGCCAAGCGCGTGGCCACCTTGCGTCAGCACCCCAATATCGGCCTGCGCCTGACGGTGGAGGAGCTGGTGGGTTTCGGCCGCTTCCCTTACAGCCAGGGCCTGCTGAGCCGGGACGACCGCCGCGCGGTGGACGAGGCGCTGGCCTTCCTGGGCCTGCAGCCGCTGCGCGCCCGCTATCTGGATGAGCTCAGCGGCGGTCAGCGGCAGATGGCTTTTCTGGCGATGAGCATCGCCCAGCAGTCCGACTACCTGCTGCTGGACGAGCCGCTCAACAACCTGGACATGAAGCACGCGGTGCGCATCATGCAGGCGATACGCCGGCTGAGCGAGGAACAAGGCCGCACCGTGATCCTGGTGGTGCACGACATCAACTTCGCCGCCAATTACTCGGACCACATCGTCGCGATGAAGGCGGGCGCGGTGCATGGCTGCGGCCCGGTGGCCGAGGTGGTCACCCAGGCGCGGCTGCGCGATCTCTACGGCCTGGCCGTGGACATCCTGCCCAGCGAGCGCGGCTTCGTCTGCAATTACTTCAATCCCTCACCCACTGGAGAAACCGTATGAGCATTCATAAGACGCCGCGCGCGCGCGCGGCCCTGCTGGCGCTGGCCGTGGCCGGCGGCTTGCTGGGCTGCGACGCCCGACAGGCCGCGCCGGAAGCGGCCGCCGCCGCGCCGGCGGCCCAGGCCGCCTACGCCCCGGTCACCGTCAAGCATGAGCTGGGCACCACCCAGATCAAGAAGCGGCCGGAGCGGGTGGTGGCCTTCGACATGAGCGAGCTGGACGCGCTGGACCAGTTGGGCGCGCCGGTGGCGGGCATCTCCAAGGACTATGTGGCCGGCTTCCTGAAGAAGTACGAGCAGGACCCCAAGGTGATGGACGTGGGCACCACCATCCAGCCCAATCTGGAACGGCTGCACGCGCTCAAGCCGGACCTGATCCTGATCTCCCCGCTGCAGGCGCAGAGCTATCCGGAGCTGAGCCGCATCGCGCCGACGCTGCATTACGACATCGACCTCAACAACCGCCCCGGCCATACCCTGGACACGGCCAAGGAGCATTTGCTGACCCTGGGCCGGATTTTGGGCAAGGAGGCGCTGGCGCGCGAGAAAGCCGGCGAGATCGACGCCAAGATCAAGCAGGTGCGCGAGGTGACCGCCGGCCGCCCGGAGAAGGCGCTGATCGTGCTGCACAACAACGGCGCTTTCACCTCCTACGGCGTGCGCTCGCGCTACGGCTACATCTTCGACACCCTGGGCGTGAAGCCGGCCAGCAATGAGACCAATAGCGGCCTGCACGGCCAGCCCATTTCCAATGAGTTCATCCAGCAGGCGGACCCGGACATCTTGTACGTGATAGACCGCACCGCGGTGATGGAGCGGCGGCCGGCCCTGAATCTGAAAACCCTGGACAACCCGCTGCTGCGGCAGACCAAGGCCTGGCGCAAGGGCAAGGTGATCTTCGCCGACGCCGAAACCTGGTATCTGTGCACCGCCAGCCTGAGCTGCCTGAACCGGATTGGGGATGAGGTGATCAAGGGCTATCGCAGCTGAAAGCCGGTTTACGATCTTTACTGCCGTGTTTTGAAATCCAGCGCGGTACGCGGAAAACCGCGCAGCCGATGTGTCCCGGCCCTTCAAGAGATTTCCGCGTGGGTATCGCTGCGCTCCTCCCACCCTACTGATGACGAGCAAGCCTGTGTAGGGTGGGAGGAGCCGTAGGCGATACCCACCAGCGGTCTCTATGTTCACCAAGGTAGCTCTTGAAACCAGTTTTCATGATCTGCTGCGCGTCGTGAGGCGCGCGTTCAAAATGCTCCTACCCCTTGCACATTCCGCTTTCTCAACGGTTTTTGGTCTTGCTCGCGAGACGTTGAACAAGCGCTAAGCTGGGCGCGAGTTGACTTGACGATGTGCTATCAAAAATGATTTTCATTTCTATTTGAGGGTTTCGCACTTTGCTTCGGAATACATAGTGAAGTGAAACAATCTCCTCACGTAGAAAGGAATCTGGATGTTGAGTCAGAAACGGTCGGCCTCCCCCATATCAACTACACGCCGACTCGCGCCGCAATCCGCCTTCCCCCTGAATACGCTGCGTGCCGCCACCCATCTGGCCCTGATGGTGGGCTTTGGCGGCGCCGGCCTGAGCTTGGCGCCGGCGGCGCTGGCGGCGGACAATGCGCCGGCCCAGGCCAGCAACAGCGCGCCGGAACGGCTGGCGCCGGTGGTGGTGCAAGGCCGCCGCGTCTACGCCGGCGGCCAGCTGGCCACCGATAGCCGGGTGGGCGTGCTGGGCAATCTGGACGTGATGGACACGCCGTTCAGCACCATCAGCTACACCGAGGACTATGTGGCCAACCAGCAGGCGCGCGAGATAGGCGCGCTGATCGGCGCCGCCGATCCCTCGGTTCACGTGGCCAGCAAGGGCACCATCCTCGAGAAATTCAATATCCGCGGCTTCCCCACCTCAGCCAACGACATCACCTTCAACGGCCTGATCGGCATGGCGCCCAATCTGCGCGGCTCCACCGAGATGGCGGCGCGGGTGGAAGTGCTGAAAGGGCCGTCCACCCTGCTCAACGGCATGCCGCCGGAAGGCAGCCTGGGCGGCAGCGTCAACATCGTGCCCAAGCGCGCGGGCAACACGCCGCTGACCTCGGTCACCGCGACTTATGAATCCGACAATATGCCCGGCGTGCACGTGGATGCGGGCCGGCGCTTTGGCGACAGGCAGCAGTGGGGCGTGCGCTTCAACGGCGTTTACCGCAACGGCGACACCGCGGTGGACAAGCAGAAACAGGGCATGAACCTGGCCTCGCTGGGCCTGGACTGGCGCGGAGAGCGCGCCCGCGTCTCGCTGGACCTTTACCGGCAGCGCGAAAAGATGGACGGCATCAATTACTTCGGCATCTTCTCCATCGCCCCGGGCGTGACCCAAGTGCCCACGCCCAAGAAAGGCGATTACCAGTTTGCGCCGGATTGGGCCACCAATACCAACACCACCCAGGTGGCCTTGCTGCGCGGCGAATACGAGCTGAGCGAGGCGCTGACCCTGTACGGCGCCTATGGCCATCGCAAGGCGGACTTCGACGCCACCATCACGCGCGACCGCTTGCTCAATAACGCCGGCGACCTCAGCGTGAGCGCGTTCCGCCTGATGAACGAGGGCACGCAGAAATCCGGCGAGGCCGGCGTGCGCGGTCATTTCGACACCGGCAAGATTCAGCATAAGTGGTCGCTGGCGGCCACGCGCTTCACCTCGGAGCGCAGCTACCGGGATGGAATGGGCCCCACCTTCAACACCAATTACTATGCGCCGTCCTTCGGGTCCATGCCGGCGTTCCGGTATATGGGCAGGAGCGTTCAGGACAAGCTGGGCAGTATCGCCCTGGCGGATACGCTGTCCTTCATGGACGGTAAGGTGCAGTGGACGGTGGGCACGCGGCGTCAGAACGTGCAGAGCAGCAACTACGACGCCGCCGGCGCGCAAACCTCCAACTACGACCAAAGCCGCTGGTCCCCGGCCACCGCCTTGCTGGTCAAGCTTTCGGACCAGCTCTCGGTTTACGGCAACTACATCCAGGGCCTGAATCAGGGCGGCGTGGCGCCGGACACGGCCAAGAACGCCGGCGAAAGTCTGCAGCCGTATCAGACCGAGCAGTACGAACTGGGCGCCAAGCTGGATTGGGGCGGCCTCACCCATAGCCTGAGCCTGTTCCAGATCGCCCGGCCCAGCGCTTATACCAGCCCGGACAGCAATGTCTTCGGCGTGTACGGGGAACAGCGCAACCGCGGCCTGGAGTGGAGCTTCTGGGGCGAGGCCAGCCGCGGCCTGCGTCTGATGGGCGGCGCGTCTTACACCAGGGCCGAGCTGACCAAGGCGCTGGACCCGGCGCACCTGGGCAAGCAGGCCTCCGGCGTGCCCAAGGTGATGGCCAAGCTGGGCGTGGAATACGATATCGCCGCCCTGCCGGGCCTGACCGCCACCGGCAACGCCCAGTACGTGGGCGAGCGCTTCGTCCGCGACAACAACCAGCTGTCCTTGCCGTCCTACACCACGTTTGACCTGGGCGCCCGTTACACCACCAAGCTGGCCGCCAAGGAAATCACCTTGCGCGCCTCGGTGCAAAACGTCGCCAACCGCGCTTACTGGGTGGGTTCGTGGAGCGGCGGCGACGGCAGCGGCTTGTCCGGCGGCCTGGGCGCGCCGCGCACCTTCCTGCTGTCCGGCACCGTGTCGTTCTGAGCATCCGCTTCGCGGACTCTGAGCCTTGCCCTGCCGGTCATGCGGGGCGTTTGACCGACGCCGCGGCTTCCGCCGCGGCGTTGTCGTGTTTACATCACCTTGCAAATCAGCTTATGGGCGGCTTGCAACTCCTGCCGCACCGGCTCCAGCAGCGCCGCGATCTGCTCGCCGTTCAGCGTCTTGGTGTCCGGGCAGCTCAGCAGCAAGGACATCAGCGCTTGCAGGCTTTGGGTGGCGGAGTGGAAACGCAGCACGCTGCGGGTCAGGCCCTCGTCCACCTCCAGATAGCGGCGGTCCAGCTTGTGGCACAAGGCCTCCAGTTCCGGCCGGCCCTGGGCGTTGGCGCGCAGCTCTTGCAACAGGTCTTGCAGTTGCAGCAGGATCGGGGTGGCTTGGGCGTTCATGGCCGCTCCTCCCTGACAGTGACAAAACGGGGATGCCGCCGGTGCAAATTAAATATATTCATTATGAGCTCCACAAAGATCTGCTCTAAGAAACGCCTGCGCGGCGCGGAGGACGCGGGCAGGCTCATGGCCGCGCTGTCGGGCGCGGCGCATGGCAGCCTGAGTGGGGAAGGCGGGAGCGTCAAGACGACAGCCGGGCCGGCCTTGGAATCTGTTCAAAGTCTGCCGCGCTTCGCGAGACGCGGCGCGGGGCGTATCGCTTCACGGATGCCCAAGCGGGAGAGGAAAGCGCCGCGGGACACGGTTTCGCCAAAAATCTGTTCCTAAGTGCGTTGCAGCTGGGTGAGGGTGAACCGTTCGGGCAGCAGCCAGCAGGGCAGGGTGGCGCCGCTGGCCTTATTGCATTGTCGGGGACTCAATCAAAGCTCAGCTCCACGGTGGCGGCGGCATTGACCAGGCCGGGCCGGATGGCGGGGCCGCTGGCGGCGTAGCGCACCACCATGGGCAGTGCGTGCTGTTGCCTGGCCGCCAGGCTGGTGAACTCGGTGCCCAGCGTATAGGCGCCGGTTTCGCCCTGTCGCTGCAGCTCCAGCCCAATGCCCTGGGCGCTGCCAGGCCCGCCGGCAATGCTCAGCAGCGTGCCGGCGGCGCCGGGCGCGTTGGCGTCGCTCAGCTTGGCGCTGACGCTGGTGCCGGGCGCGCAGTCCAGATCGATGTTGAACGGCTTATCGCCGGTGCGGCCGGCGCCGGCGAAGTCTCGGGTGCTGGCGTCGGGCAGGCGGACGGTTTGGCCGGCGTTTTTGAACGAGCAGCCTATCACCCTGATGGCGGGCTGATTGAAGGAGTAGGTGTAGAGGGGCTGTCCGTGATCGCCGCCTTTCTTGTTCTTGTAGTTGACGGCATGGCTTTCCGGATTGAGCCGACCGGAGGTCACCGGGCCTGTTGTGACCAGTTCGATCGTGTCGGTAATGGTGACGGTATCGTTCAAGGGCATGCCGCGTAGATTGGTGCGGCCATTGTTCAGACTTGTGGTGCTGAAGGTCTGAGATTTTCCGGAGTGGGTATTGCTGTTTATCCAGCGAATGCCGATGCCGGAAGTTTGGGTTTTTCTGACGCCACTAAGCGATGAGCCGCCGTTGTCGGTGTTGCCATAGGACAAAAAGGCGTACCAGTTGTGTTGGCCGTTGGCGCTGCGCTTGTCGCATTTGACCGTGGTTGTCAGCACCTGCTTGGCGATCAGGTGCCCGGCGGGCGCCAGGTATGGAATCACCAAGGGATCGGGAAGCGCTGGAGTGATGGTTGATGAAACCACTTTGCAATCGGCGTGGCTTGGGAGGCAGCAACTCCCCAGCGCCAATAGCAAGACGAGGCAGGCCAGCAGCGGGCGGCGGGTAGGCGGCGTGTGCATTTGGGTATCCTTTTCTTTGATTAAGCGCGGCGCTTAGTGGCAGGGCAGTTCTAGCCGTAGGTAATGACGCCCTGGCTTGGCGGGCGGCAGCTTATAGCGGGCGCTGCAGCCGCCGCCGCTCCATTTCACGGCCAGCAGGCCTTTCGGTTGTTTAAGCAAGAGCAACGTCCGGCCTTGCGGGTCCACGATGCCCAAGGGTTGGCCGGCGTCGTCCTCCACGCTGGCGCCAAACGGCGCCGCGCTGCCGTCGCGGCGGCGCAGGCTGAATTGAACGCGCCGGCCGCTACGCGCCTTGAACACGGCCTTCACCACTGCGCCGCGGCGCGGCACCACTTGCTTGACGCCGTCCTCCAGTTCCAGCGCCGCGCCCAGTTTGAGGCTGTCCAGACTCAGGCTGTTGGCGCGATAAGGCTGGGCGTCGGCGCGCACGCTGTAGCCGTTGCCGTTCAGGCCGGCGGCGCCGTCCACTTGCAGCAGGGCGAAGGTGTCGCCGACGGCGCGGCTGAGGTTGAGGCCGCCGCCGTGGACGACGATGGCGCCGTTGGCGCCCAGGCTGGCGGACTGATGGCCGCGGGCGGCGCTGTAGGCGGCGCTCAGCTGCGCGACATCGCCCTGATGGACGCCGCTGGCGTTCAGGCTGGCGTCGCCCTGGCTGTCGCGGCCCACGGAGACGGTGTAGCTGTCGGCCTCGCCCAACTGGCCGCTGAGGCTGGTGTGCAGGGCGTCGCGGCCAAGCTGGGCGCTGAGCTGCGGGGCGTGTCGCCCGCTGTCCAGCGGCAGGCTGAAGCCCAGCGTGATCTGGCTGTCGCCTTGGCCGCGGCCGTCGCGGCTCCGGCTGAGGCTGAGGTGGTAATGGAATTGTTTCCAGCGGTGGCTGTAAGCCAGGTTGAGGCTGTGGCTGGCGCCGGGCCGCCCCCAATCATTCTGCCGGCTGAGGCTGAGATAAAGGCTGCCGCGGCGGCCCTCGCGGCCCAGCGCCTGTTGGGCGCTGAGGTCCATCCGCGCGCGCGCGCGGTGTTGGTTGGCGCGCTGGGCCAGGTCCGCCGCATGATCGTTGAAGCTGCGATAGCCGGCGGTGGAGTAGCGGTAAGCGGCCAGGGTGAGCTGGGTCTGGGTGCGGGGCAGGGCCTTGTGGTACAGCAGGCGCAGGCTTTGCCCCTGGCTGCGGCGGCCTTGGGCGCGGCTGAGGGATTGGCTCAGGTCCAGCGACAGCGCGCCCAGCGGGGTGTTGGCGCCCAGGCCCAGCTTGATGGCCTGGAAGCGCGGCGAGAGCTGGAAGCCGGCGGCCACGGTGCCGTCGTCGCTGAGGCCGTAAACCAGCGCGCCGGCGGCCAGCGCGGGACGGGCCGCTTCGCCGCCCTGGTATTGGCCCAGCGCGGCGTGGTATTTCCAGCGGCCTTGGGCTTGCATCAGCGGCAGGCTGGAGAAGGCTTGATGGCTGACGCGGCGGCTGCCGTCGGCCTCGGTCACCGTGATTTCCAGTTCGCCGTTGGAGCCGGAGGGGGCGATGTCGCTGAACTCGAAGGGGCCGGGCGGCACGTCGGCGCGGTGCAGCACATAGCCGTTCTGACGCACTTCCACCGTGGCCTGGCTCCGTGCCTGGCCGCGAACTACCGGCCGGTAGCCGCGCTCGCTGTCCGGCAACATGGCGTCGTCCTGGCTCAGTTGCGCGCCGCGGATGCGCGAGCTGTCGAACAGCATGGCGTCGGTGTATTGCTCGCCCAGCGCCAGCTGGCTGCGCAGCGCGGTGATGTCGCGCTGCAGCAAGGTGCGGTTGCTGCGTATTTCTGTCGCTTGGCCGGTATTCCCGTTGAGGGTGGTGTCGTTGCGCAAGCGCCAGTTGCCCAGATTGAGCCCGTTTTGCAGGCCGAGATACCACTGGCGGCTGGCGCGGCCGTGCTGGCCCCGGCGGTATTGGCCGCTGAATTGGTAATTGGCGTAAGCGGCGTTGACGCCGGCGTCCCACAGCGAGGGGTCGACATAGCCGTCCGCGCGGCGCAGCAGATGGGCTTGCGGCACGGAAAGCTCAAGTTGCAGCCGGGTGGAGTCGTAGCGCGCTTGCGCGTGCTCCAGGCGTTGGGGCAGGTCCACGCAGGCCTCGTCGCCGGGGCCGGACGGCGGTAGTTTGACGCCCAGCTTGCGCAGCAGCGCGGCGTCCAGGCAGGGGCGCACTTTGCCGTCCCGTTCCTGGCGGAACAGGATGTCGCGGCGGTCGGCCAGCTGGCGGTTGAGCAGGATGTCCACGCGATAGCGGCCGGGCAGGATGTCGTTGCCGGCGCTCAGCACCGCTTTGAGGTCCGCCGCCTGTCCGTCCAGCTTCAGAAAACGGGTGTTGAAGACGGGCGCGTCCGCCGCCAGCGCCTGCGCGCAGGCGATCAGCCCGCAGGCGCAGGCCAGCGGGATCGCGGCGCTGCGGCGGGCAGGGGGCGTCAGCGGCTTGCTTCTCATCGCCTTGCGGTCCGGCGGCCGGCTCAGGGCTCCAGCCGGCGCGGCTGGGCGGGCGCCGCGCCTTGCAGCCGGACTTCAAAAGCCTGGCTGGCGCCAAAGTCGTTGATGATTTGGTAGCGCAAGCGCGCGTCGTTTGCGGCGTCGGCGGGCAGCGGCCATTGTCCGCCGGCGCCGGGCGCCAGCATCCGGGCGCGGCTGATCTCCTTGGATTTTCCGCCGGACAGCAGGCTCAGGCCGGTCACGGTCACGTGGTAGCGGCTGGGGTTGTCCGCTTGCAGCCAGCGGCTGCCGCGCTCGCGCCGCAGCCGCCAACGCAGGCGTTCCGGCGCTTGCAGCGCGTCGCCGTCCAGGCCCGGCGGGCGGTAGAACACCTTGACGCGCTGGCGCACCGCCAGTTGCAGCATATTGCCTTGCCCGGCGGCTTGCGGGATTTCCTGCACATTGAGCCAGAAGGCGGTTTCCCGTTGATCGGCCGCGCCGGCGCCGGCGTAGAGGATGCGCAGCAATTGCTCCTGCCCGGCCGGCAGCCGCGTCAGCGGCGGGGTGATGGCGAAGGGCAGTTCGGCCTTGTCGCCGTCCAGCGCTTCCAGCCAGGACTGCACCAGGATGTCCGCGCCGTGGTTGCGCACGGTGACGGCGGCTTCCGGATGCGCGCCGTCGAAAATGACGCGGGTGCCGTTGAGACTGATGCCGGCGTTGGCGTGGGGCATGGCCAGCCAGGCCGCCAAGCCGGCGGCTTGCAGCAGGGTTTTCATGATGGAGGCCCTGAAAATAGACAACGGCGGGAAACCCGCCGCTGTGGGTGGAGGAGGCGAGGGCTTAGTCGTAGCTCAGTTCGAAGGGGAGGTCGGCTTGTACGTTGCCGGCGGACATCAGGGTAACTGCCGGGTCCGTAACGTAAGCGGCATCAAACGTTATGGTTTCGCTTGCGCTTGGAGCGGACTTGTTCAGCAGTTGTCCAGACACAAGGTTGTAGCTTGTGTCAGTTCCCGTCTGATACAGCGCGATGCCAACGCCAGCCGCCGGTGAGCCGCTGGCGGTGTTCTTCAGGATGTTGGTTTGGCCTGTGAGCGTGTTGGTGCCGTTTAGAGCTTTGAGGGACACGGTCAAATTTTTAGCGCCCGTGCAGGCAATTACTATCGAGTGCTTTTTGGGAGCACTGGGTTTGCTCGCCAAGGCTTGCACCTTGTCCATGGATATCTCGTCCAGAGTGACATCAATAGCGGGAATAGCCATCGTCGTGCTGCCGTTTACCGAGCAACTGGGCGCAGTGACTTTGCCTGTGAACTTGATGGCGCCGGTTCGGGTGACGGCGGCCTGAGACGCCAGCGGAAGCGCGGCGGCAAAGACGGCCGCCAGGGCCAGCAGGCTGTGTTTTGGTTTCATGGTGGTCTCCAGTGGTTGCGGCGCGCAGGTGCTTGGCCTGGGCCTTGAGTGGAGACGGCATGATAAAAACACATTCAATTCAGGTCTTTAGCCTGACTTTGAGCGCTTCTTACCTTTTCTTACCAAGTCATAACTTTTCTTGTTTGGACTTTTTGATATCGGCAAACAAGGTTTAAGCCGCTCATGGGGATTGATAAGAGTTTAAACCTGTCCTTTTGGACAGGTTTGTGAAAATGGCAATTTTATAGGATTGTCCGCTAAGTGCCGGTTATCTAAAATGTTTTGACTCAAATTTTGTCATCTCCACCCTCATTACGCCTCAAGGCCCCCATCCGCAGACCAGGTCGAAGCCCGTCGCCATGGGGGCTTTGCATAAGGCTGGTTTGGGGGTGTTTTGATTTTGGATAGTTCGAAGGACCGCCCCATGGACCTCAGCACCCTGCTCGCCAGCTTCGCCTCCGCCTTCAACCAGGACCAGCGCCTGCTC
>NZ_JBMDIQ010000018.1:0-121241 GCF_057808735.1 Chromobacterium sp. FG89
GAGCGACGGACTGTTAATCCGCAGGTCGCAGGTTCGAGCCCTGCTCGGGGAGCCAAAATTTCAAAAGCCACAATCTCCGGATTGTGGCTTTTTCCATTTTCGCTTCCGTTTTACAATCGGCCCACCCTCCCCATTGGAATAATAATGATTTCCAGACCGATTGCCTTTGCCGGGGGCGCCATCCTGCTCTGGGCCTCTCTGGCCGCGCTTGGCGCTCAAACACGCTCGCTTCCCCCTTTCTTCGTCGTCGGCGTCTGCCTGCTGATCGGCAGCCTGCTCAGCCTGCGCCATTACCGCGACTGGAAAGTCCCGATGCCCACCCTGCTGGTGGGGATCTACGGCTTGTTCGGCTATCACTTCCTGCTGTTCTTCGCGTTTCGGCACGCGCCGGCGATGGAAGCCAATCTGCTGAATTACCTGTGGCCGCTGCTGATCGTCATGCTCTCCCCCATCCTGGTGCCGGGCACCGTGCTGCATGGCCGCCACATCCTGGCCGGTGCGCTGGGCTTCAGCGGCGCGGCGCTGATCGTCAGCGGGGGCAAGCTCGCCTTGTCCAGCAGCCATCTCGCCGGTTATCTGCTCGCCATCGCCGCCGCCGTGGTGTGGTCCACCTTCAGCCTGCTGACCCGCAGGCTGCCCAGCTTTCCCAATAGCGCGGTGGGCGGCTTCTGCCTGCTGTCCGGCCTGCTCTCCTTGCTGTGTCACGCCCTGTTCGAACCCAGCGTCGCCCCCAGCGCCGGCCAATGGCTGGCCCTGATCCTGCTCGGCATCGGGCCGATGGGCGGCGCCTTCTTTCTATGGGACCGCGCGCTCAAGGAAGGCGACCCCAGGCAGATCGGCTCCCTGTCCTACGCCACGCCGCTGCTGTCCACCTTGCTGCTGATAGGCAGCGGCCAGGGTCAATTGAACGCCGTCGCTCTGACCGCCATCGTGCTCATTCTTGGCGGCGCCTTGCTTGGCAGCCTGCCCGTCCGCTCACGCTCAGCCGCTTGATAGAAAGACCCGCGGTGGAGCGACGGCGGCCGAATGTCCTATAATGCTTAACGCTATTTAAACAGAGGCCAACCATGTCCATTATTAAAGAATTCAAAGAATTTGCCATGAAAGGCAATGTCATCGATCTGGCGGTCGGCGTCGTCATCGGCGGCGCTTTCGGCGCCATCGTCAAATCGCTGGTCGACGATGTGATCATGCCCCCAATCGGCCTGTTGATCGGCAACGTCGATTTCTCCAATATGTTCTTCGTGCTAAAAGAAGGCAGCAAACAGCTTGGGCCTTATGTGTCCGTGGCCGCGGCCAAACAGGCCGGCGCCGTCACGCTGAATATCGGCCTGTTCATCAATGCCATGGTCAGCTTCACCATCGTGGCTTTCGCCATCTTCATGCTGGTCAAGGCCATCAATCGGCTGAAGCGCGAAGAACCGGCCGCCGCGCCGGCCCCCGCCACCAAGGAATGCCCGTTCTGCGTGTCCAGCATTCCGGAAAAAGCCTCTCGATGCCCGCAGTGCACGTCTCAACTCTAAGAGCGGAGATTGCCCCGCTACGCCAACTGATTTAGAATCGGCTGGTTCTGGGGGAGTAGCCTCGGCGCGGTTTTCAGCGCCGGCATGCGTCAACAGGCTTGGCCATCACGGCCATGGCGCATGCGACGAAAACTTCCGTTTGGCAAGACCCATGACATGTCTGCGCAACGCGGGGCTGCGGCGCGGGCTTGTCATGGCGTATGCGCAGCCCCCGGAGTTTTCATGGAAGCCTTCCTTATTTCCACCGGCATCGTCGCTTTGGCTGAAATCGGCGACAAAACCCAATTGCTCGCCCTGATGCTGGCCGGCCGCTACCGCAAACCCATGCCCATCGTTCTGGGCATCTTCGTCGCCACCTTGCTCAATCATTTCGCCGCCGCCGCGGTGGGTCACTGGCTGATGAGCAAGATAGGACCGGACTTCATGCGTTGGGGCTTGGGTCTTTCCTTTCTCGCCATGGCGGGCTGGATGCTGATTCCGGACAAGCTGGATGAAGACAGCCGGCTCATGGAGCGCTTCGGCGTGTTCGGCACCACCTGTATCGCTTTCTTTATCGCGGAAATGGGCGACAAGACGCAACTGGCCACCGTCGCGCTGTCCGCGCGCTTTCCTGAGGCCTTGCTGTTGGTGGTGGCCGGCACGACGCTGGGCATGATGCTGGCCAATGTGCCCGCGGTGCTCTTGGGCGAGGTGGCCGCGAAGAAGCTGCCGCAAAAGTTGGTGCACACCATTGCCGCGCTCTTGTTCGCCGGCCTGGGCATTATCACCCTGCTAAGCCCGTTGCAGATCTGAGGCAACGCTCAAAACAAAACGGAGGCCGCGGCCTCCGTTTTGTTTTCCTGCCGACCTGCGGCGCTTCAAGTCCGAGCGGCTCCGCGCCCAAGCGCCTCCAACAGCTGCTCCGGGTTGAAGCCCAGGCGGAAGCCGCCCCAATGCTTGCCGGACAACATGATGGGCAGCACCACTTCCGACAGCACCTCACCGGTGTCGCGGGTATACGTCTGCAGCAGGAAGGATTGCGTGCTGCGCGCGGCCCGCAAACCGGCGGCATCGGCGAACTTGCGCTTGTCGCGGCTGTTGATCAGGTCCTTGGCCGCATCTCCGCTCAAGGGCAGGCTATACCAGCTATTGTGGGTCGGCGCGTAGCCGTTGGTGTCCACCGCCAGGCAGAACACGCCGCCGGGCACGGACTTGGCGGCGCGGTCGTACACCGGCTGCATCAGTTTTTCCAGCTTGGCGTCGTACTGAGTGCGGAACTTGGCCGGCTTGGCGCCGGCGATGGGCTGGTAGTTCTGATCGAACAGCGCCACGCCCGCGGCCAGTTGCGCGGCCATCATGGTTTGCAATTCATCCCGCGCCTCGCGGGCCGTTTGCATGATCTGGTCGAACTCGCCCTCGCCCAGAATGAAGCGCGCCACCAGTTGCTGCACCTGCTCCGCCGCGCCGGATAATTTGGTGGCCGAGTCTTCGGTATGGTTCAGACGGTCCGTCACCTGATGGCCCAGTTCGTGGATTTCCGCCACATGCAGATTGACCTGGCCATTGGAGGCGACGAACTCCGACATGGTGGCGGCGATCTGGCTGAGACTGCTCGCCGTGGTTTCGAAGTCTCCCATCATCTTGCTGAAATGGTCGGACGCCTTGGAGACGATCTCCCGCGCCGACTTGGTGTCCTCGGTGATCTGCGCGGTTTCCACCTGGGTTTCCGACACCAGCCCCAACATGCCGTCGATATTATGCGAAATCTCGTCGGTGGCCTTTTTGACCCGCTCGGCCAGTTTGCGCACCTCATCGGCCACCACGGCGAAACCGCGTCCGCTCTCGCCGGCCCGCGCCGCCTCTATCGCGGCGTTCAAGGCCAGCAGATTGGTCTGGTCCGACACGTCCTTGATCAGATCGACAATGGTCTTGATGCTGGAGGAGCGCTGACTCAGATCATCCACCGTGTGATTGAAATGCCCCACTTTCTGGTTGATGCCGTAGATGCTCTCCGCCACGGATTTGAGTTCGGCGTAGGATTCCCGCGCCACATCCAGATTGGCCAGCGTAGTGGACGAGATCGCCTGGGTTTGCTCAGTGACCTGGCCCACGCCCTCGGTGCTCTGATCGCTGGCGGCCCGGACCTGCGTCGCCAGCTGATCCTGCTTGCGCGCGCCCTCCAGCGATTCGACCACGTTCTTGCGGGTGCGCGCCGAATCCATCGCGATCCGCACCGTCATCAGCCGCACATTGCTGATGATCTCGCGCATTTTCAGCAGGAAACGGTTATACGACAGCGACAATTCGCGGATTTCGTCATGGGTGATGGTGGGAATGTCTCTGGACAGATCCCCCTCACCGGCGCCGATTTCATTGAAAATCCGGATAATCATTTTCAGCGGTCTGACGATGAGAAAGCGCAGATACCAGACCATGAAGGCGATGAAAGCGACGCTGACCACCCACAGCGCCATTGTCCAAAACAGCGCGCCGTCGATGCTGGACTCGATGCCGGCCAACACCTGGGGCGAAGCGACCTGCCCTTTCAGCGAACTCCGTATGTTTTCCAGCACATAATAGACATAAGCCACCATGCCCAGCTGAAACACGCTGATGAAAAAGAAACTGCACAATTTCTTGGTCAACGTATCCCAGAAAGTCTTTTCCACCAGGGTATACACGCGCCAGAACCACTGCATGACTTCTCCTCTTGCTCCGCAATCCCGTTCAGCGGCTGGTGCCGGCCCCGCGCCCTCCGGCGCTTCGGACCCGCCCGTCGCTGTTATCTAGAATTATTGTTGTTTATTGACTTCAGTCAGCCATGCTAAGCGATAGCGGCCTTGTTTTTGGAATAGTTGGCTGACTATTGATTATCATCAAATAGGCCATGTCAATGTATTACAAATCCCCGTTTCTGTGTTGCCTTCTCCACACCATCCAGCACTCCCGACCGCCAAACACCGGCACGCCCTCCGCCTGCGGCGCGCAACTCTCCAACACGAAAGCCGGCTCCAGCAAAGCGCTCAAGGCCGGCATGCCCAAGCCGAACGGCGGGCCGCGCGGCGTGTCCGCAATAAAGAACACTCCAAGCAGCGCGCCGCCGGGGCGCAACAAGCGCGCCATCTTTTCCGCATAGCGGACATGCAGGCGGGGCGGCAACGCGCAGAGAAAGGCCCGCTCGAACACCATGTCGAAAGACGGCGTTTCCTCAACGGCGAAAAAGTCCGCCTGCCGGATATGGGCGGCCGCCTGCGGCCACTGCGCGCGAGCGATCTCCACCGCCTGCGCGCTGAAATCGACGGCCAGCACCTGATGGCCGCAGTCCAGCAACAGGGGCAAGTCTCCGGCGCTGCCGCAACCGGGCAGCAAGATTCGACTGGCAGGCTGAGCTTGGAAAAACGCCAGGGCCTCCGGACTCAGCCGCGCGCCCTCCCAAGGCGTCACGCCGTCGCGATACCGCACATCCCAAAACTCGGTCAAAGAACTGTCCTGCGCCATCGCCTTCCCCTCGTTCTATTCAACGCCCGCCTGCTCGCGCAAAAAGGCGGCCACCTGCGCCGGACTCCAGCCGGCGCAATCGCGCTGACACGCCGGCTCTCCCGCCCGCAGCCAACGCAGGCAGTTCCCCTCCATGCGGAACCACAAGGGCAGGCAGGGCACGCTCATCCACTCGCCCCCGTCCTCGCCCTGATGAAGCTCCGGCAGGCAGGAGAACACCGCGGCGATCTTCAATCCGCGCTGACGCAGCGGCAGCTGCAACCACACCCGCTCCCGCTCCTCCGCGTCCATGAAGCACCACTGCGAGATCTCGTCGAAGCTGCGCGCGCAGCCGCGGCAGATATCGTCGCCCACCGCGGTGGAACACACGGCGATGCAAGGCGAATCAGGCCGCTCCGTCGTCATGCCCCGGCCCTTGAAACAATAATGTCATATTTCTTGACGCGCCAAACTAAAGTGTCAGATAAATGAATAGTCATAAAAATAAAATATCCGCTGTCATGACCCGCAATGAAACCTTGATTTTCCGCACCTTACGCCTGCTGCAGACCATGCACATCCAGTATCTGGACGAACACAAACTGTTTCAGGCGCTCTCGCGCGAATCCGGCGGCGAATACAGCGCGGCCGACGTTCACGAGCACCTAGTCTACATGCAGCAAAACGGCTTGCTCAAACCCGTCCGCACCGCGGACAACCATACCGCCTACGCGTTGGATTGGGGCGGCTACGATTATCTGGACCCCACCTGAAAAATAAAAAGGCAGCGCGAAGGCTGCCCAGGGTCCGCGGCGCGGCGACGCCCGCTTATAAATAATCCCGCATCCGGAAATAAGCCATGCCCAGCACCAAGGCCGGCGTGCGCAGCCATTTGCCGCCGGGGAAGGGATTATGACGAATCTTGGCGAACAGGTCGAAGCGCGAAGCATCTCCGGCCACCGCCTCCGCCACCACTTTGCCGGCCAGGCCGGTGATGTTGACGCCGTGCCCGGAAAAGCCTTGCAGATAATAGACATTGCCGTCCAAACGGCCAAAGTCAGGGGCGCGGTTCACCGTGATGTCGCAAAAACCGCCCCAGGCATAGTCGATCTTGACGTCGGCCAGTTGCGGAAACACCCGCAGCATATCGCTGCGCATGCCGTCGGCCAAATGGGCCGGCTCGCGTCCGGAGTAACTGACCTTGCCGCCGAACAATAAGCGGTGGTCGGCGGACAGACGATAGTAATCCAGCACGAAATTGGTGTCGCACACCGCCATATCGTTGGCGATCAAGGCCTCGGCCCTCTCCTTCCCCAAGGGCTCGGTGGCGATCACATAAGTGCCGGCCGGCATGATACGCCGTTCCAGCTCAGGCACCAGCGCGCCGATGTAGGAATTGCAGGCCAACACCAGCTGGTCGCAATTGACCACGCCCCGCTCCGTCGCCACTTGCGGCCGCATCCCCCGCTTCAGGCGCAGCGCCGGGCTTTGCTCGTAAATGGCGACCCCCGCCTCTCGCGCGGCGCGGGCCAGGCCCAGCGTGTAGTTCAATGGGTGCAGATGGCCGGAGCGCGGATCGTACAGCCCGCCCTGGTAGCGATCGCTGGCCAGCCGGGTCCTGAGTTCGTCCCGGTCCCACAGCTGCATGCCTCCATAGTCATAGGCCTGCGCCGCCTCTCGCTGCCAGTCCTCCAACTCCTGCATATGCCGCGGCTTGACCGCCACGCTGACATAGCCGCGCCGCCAATCGCAATCGATGCCGTGGCGGCGCACCCGTTGCTCGATGATGTCCACCGCCTCCACCGACATGTCCCACATCTGCTTGGCCAGGCTGTCGCCCAATTGCGCGCGCAGCGTGTCGACGCCGCAAGCGAATCCGGAAATCACCTGTCCGCCGTTGCGCCCCGAGGCGCCGAAGCCGATTTGCGCGCCCTCCAGCAGCGCCACGGAGAATCCGCGCTCGCGCAGATTCAGCGCCGCCGACAAGCCCGCCAGCCCGCCGCCCACCACGCAGACATCGCAGTCGACGACGCCTTCCAGCGCAGCCCCGGGCTCCCAGGGCAGAGCGGTGGCGGCGTAATAGGATGGAGCGTGAGCCTGATGGGCAAAGCTAAGCATGAAGACCTCTCAATGAAAACAGGAATGGCGGCCAAAGCCGGGCGGACCAAACGCCTCGGGAAAGAGAAGAAAAAGCGGATGCCATGCGGCATCCGCTGCGGCGCGTGCGCGGGCGCTAGCGCGTCAACACCACCGGTACATCCTGGCGCCAACTGACGAAGACCGGATCTCCCCAGGTCGGCGCGGTTTCGCCCGCATCATACCAGCGCGAAGACGGCACCACCGATTTGACGACCTTGCCGCTGGCCAGTTTCACGTGATAGATGGAATAACTGCCCAGATAGGCGATGTCCTCCACCACGCCGGCGGCGACATTGGGGCCCACCGGCAACGGCTTGATGTCCAGCCTCACGTCTTCCGGCCGAATGCTGGCCCAGACGTGCATGCCCTTGGGGCCGGTAATCCCGTGGTCGATGCGGATGTCCCCGCCCAGCTCCGGCGAGCGCACTTCGACCAGGTCCGGCTCGTCCACCACCACCGCGCCCTCGAAAATATTGCTCTCGCCGATGAATTCCGCGGTGAAGCGACAGCTGGGGTAATCGTAAATTTCGGACGGGGTGCCCACCTGCAGCAAGGAGCCTTCGCTCATGATGCCGATGCGGCTGGCCATGGTCATCGCCTCTTCCTGATCATGGGTCACCATGATGCAGGTCACGCCCACCTGTTCGATGGTATTGACCAGCTCCAGCTGGGTCTGCTGGCGCAGCTTCTTGTCCAGAGCGCCCAGAGGCTCGTCCAGCAGCAAGAGCTTGGGCCGCTTGACCAGGCTGCGCGCCAGCGCCACCCGCTGCTGCTGGCCGCCGGACAATTGATGCGGCTTGCGGTTGGCGTACTTGCGCATCTGCACCAGATCCAGCATCTTGCCCACCCGCTCCGCGATCTCCTCGCGCGGCACCTTGTCCTGTTTCAGGCCAAACGCCACGTTCTGCTCCACCGTCATATGCGGAAACAAAGCGTAGCTCTGGAACATCATGTTCACCGGCCGTTCGTACGGCTGCAGGCCCTGCATGTCCTCCCCGTCCAGGATGATGCGGCCAGAAGTCGGCGTCTCCATGCCCGCCAGCATGCGCAGCAAGGTGGACTTGCCGCAGCCGGAGCTGCCTAGCAGGGCGAAGATTTCATTTCTGCGGATATCCAGATCCACATGATCCACCGCGACATGATCGCCGAACTTTTTCAGTACGCCGGCAATGCGCAGATAAGCCTTGTCGGCATCGGCCTGGGTTCCGGCGGCCTGGGCGTTGTGGGCGGAAAAAGCGGCCTGGGCCGGTTTGGCGGCAATAGCTTGCGTCATTGAGTCGTTCCCTCTATTGCAATTCCGCAGCGGCGCGGGCCGGCTGCGTCCGCCGCGCGGGCCTCGTCTCGAGGCGGCGCGGCGGCAATCGAATGCCTTGCTGGATGATCGCGCCGGCCTGGGCCCGCGCGCATGGGTTCAAGAATCCGTCCGGCGTCCTGCGCCGGCCGGCGGTCCCGCCGCGAGAGCGCGTGGCCATGCCGCCACCGCCGTGCCTATTGCCAACATGATGTCTCCTCTGTACGGCGCTTAATGCGAACACGGCCCGGCGGCCGCGACGACGGCGAGCGCCTTTGTCGTTTTAGTCTTGAACAGAAGCCTATGCCACGTTTAATAAATTTGACAATATCTAGTGCAAACGCTCTCGAAAATTTATCGCCTCTGTGGCGCGCGCGCCTCACCCAGGCTGGCCGGTCAAACCCGAAAACCCGGCCCTTTCCCCTAAGACGCCGGCGGCGAAAACCCCACCATCATTGTTTAATTCGTCAAACACTTTACCCTTTTCCACCACTGGCGAATCGGCGCGCGCGGCGCCGCGTCCTCGCCACGCGTCCGCGTCGCCAGCAAATTGCCCCGCAAACGCCGACGCGCTCTAGAATGAAGCATGCATGTTGACGCCGCGCAACGCCTGACCAAAGGAATACCGCCATGCCCTATGCCGAAATCGCCGGACACAAGGTCTATTACGAACTCAGCGGACAGGGCGCCCAAGTTCTGGCGCTATTCAACGGCATCACCATGTCCACCGCCGCCTGGGCCCTGCTGCAGCCGCAACTGGAACCGCACTTCCAGCTATTGCGCTTCGACTTTCTCGGCCAAGGCCAAAGCGACCGCCCCGGCGGCAACAAATATCCGCTCAGCGAACAAGCCGACCTCGCCGCCGGTCTGTTGAATCATTTGGGCATTGCGGAGGTCTATCTCACCGGCTTGTCTTACGGCGGCATGGTGGCGCAGCACTTCGCCCATCGTCATCCCGAGCGCGTGTCGCGGCTGCTGCTGGCCGCCACGCTGGCCTGGGCCGACAGCGTCAACAACCATATCAGCGACAGCTGGATTGCGGCCAACCGCAGCGGCGGGCTGGATTTGCGTTACGCGGTCAGCGTGCCCTGGCTGTTTTCCAGCCGATTTCTCGCCAGCAACGCCGCCATGCTCGACGATATGAAGCTGATCGCCGGCATGGTGGACTGGGACGCGGTGATACGTCTGATCGCCGGCGTCACCGAGCACGACGCGCGCACCTGGCTGCACGAGCTGAGCATGCCCTGCCATATACTGGTTGGCGACGAAGACCGCCTGACGCCCTTGTATCAAGCCGAACTATTGCGCGAACGGCTGCCCGGCGCGCAGCTGGAAATTCTGCCGGGCACCGGCCATGTATTGCACATTGAGGCCGCGGACGCCTTTGTCCGCAGCATTATCCGTTTTGGCCACGGCTGAAACGCCCATCATCAGAACAAGGAGAACCGAATGACCGCCGAGTCCGTTTTGCTTGCCGTTGATTCAAAGGGAATCGCCACCATCACCCTCAACCGCGCGGAACTGCTGAACGCGCTGGACGACAGCAGCGTCGGCCTGCTGACCGCGATGCTGGAAACCCTGGCCGAAGACGCTAGCGTGCGCGCCGTGGTGCTGACCGGCAGCGGCATCAGCTTTTCCGCCGGCCACGATATCGACTGGATGCGACGGATGGCCGGTTTCGGCCGCGAGGAACTGGAGCGCCACGCCCGCCTGCTGGCCAAGCTGCTGCGCACGCTGGACACCTTGCCCAAACCCACCATCGCCAAGATACAGGGCTCCGCCTTCGGCTTGGGCGCGGGGCTGGTCGCCTGCTGCGACGTGTCCATCGCCAGCTCCGAAGCGCTGTTCAGCTTCTCCGACGTCAAGCTGGGCGTGATCCCCGCGCTGGTGGCGCCCTATATGGTCCGCGCCATCGGCGAGCGCTCGACGCGCCGCTACTTCATGACCGCGGAGCGTTTCAACGCCGGCAAGGCCAAACGCCTGGGGCTGGTGCATCAGGTGGTGGAAAGCGATGAGCTCGACATGGCGGTGGACTTCCTGATCAACCATCTGCTGATCAACAGCCCGGCGGCGATGCTGGAAGCCAAGCGGCTGCTGGCCGACATCGCCGGCCTGGGCGTCGGGGAAGACGGCATGGAAATCTGCATCCAGCGCATTGTCGCCATCCGCCTGAGCGAGGAAGGCCGCGAGGGCGTTCAGGCCATGCTGGAAACGCGCAAGCCCTCGTGGATGGATTGAACAAGCGGCGGGGAACGGCGCGGCTGGCCCTGCCGCGCCATGGGTGCGACAATGCGGCCAACTTCACCGCATTGTTGCCGCCATGTCCAACCACAGCTTCTTCTGGCACGATTACGAAACCTTCGGCGCCGTGCCGCGCCAGGATCGCCCCTCGCAGTTCGCCGGCATCCGCACCGACGCCGAGCTGAATGAAATCGGCGAACCGGTCATGCTCTACGCCCGGCCCGCGCCCGATTACCTGCCGTCTCCGGTGGCCTGCCTGCTGACCGGCATCACCCCGCAATGGTGTTTGCAGCACGGCGTGGCCGAGCACGAATTCGCCGGCGTGATCGAACGCGAGCTGGCGACGCCGGGCACCATAGGCGTCGGCTACAACTCTATCCGCTTCGACGACGAAGTCACCCGCTTCCTGTTCTGGCGCAATCTGATGGACCCCTATGCGCGCGAATGGCAGAACCAATGCGGCCGCTGGGATCTGCTGGACCTGGTCCGCGCCACCTTCGCGCTGCGCCCGGACGGCATCCAATGGCCGCAGCACGAGGATGGACGCCCCAGCTTCAAACTGGAGCATTTGAGCGCCGCCAACGGCCTGGCGCACGAAACCGCCCACGACGCCCTCTCCGACGTGCGCGCCACCATCGCGCTGGCGCGCCTGATCAAACAACACCAGCCCAAGCTGTTCGACTTCTACCTGTCGCTGCGCAAGAAAGACGCGGTTAAGGTCCAGCTCAGCCTCCACGCGCCCAAACCCGTGTTGCACGTTTCCGGCATGTACGGCGCCGAGCGCGGCAATATGGCCGTGGTCTGGCCGCTGGCGGCCCACCCCTACAACGCCAACGAGGTGATTGTCTGGGACTTGGCCCACGACCCTCGCGAACTGCAAGGCCTGGGCTCGGACGCCATCCGAGAGCGCTTGTACACCCGCAGCGAAGATTTGCCGGAAGGCGTGCAACGTTTGCCGCTCAAAACCGTGCACATCAATAAATCGCCGTTCGTGGTCGCCAACCTCAAGGTGTTGAGCCCGGAGCGCGCCGCGCACTGGGGCGTGGACATGGAGCAGGTTCAGCGCCACGCCGACTACGCCGGCGCGCTGCCGGATCTGAGCCCGGTCTGGCGCAAGGTGTATAAGCGCGAAACCGGCGAGCCGCGCGACGTCGACGAAAATCTCTACGGCGGCTTCGTGTCCAACAACGATCGCAAAGTGCTGACCAAGCTGCGCCGCATGTCGGCCGACCAGTTGACCGGCGAGATGGCCTTCTTCGAAGACCCGCAACTGGCCGAACTCTTGTTCCGCTACCGCGCGCGCAACTTCCCGCGCTCCCTGTCCGGCGAAGAGCAAGAACGCTGGCAGACATGGCGTCAAGCCAAGCTCAACGGCGGACCCGGCCGCGATGTCCGGCAATTCCGCCAGGAACTGGAGGAAGCCCGCGCCGGCGAGCTGAGCGAAAAAGCGCAAGACGTGCTGGCGCAGCTGGAAGCCTACGCCGCGCAACTGTAAAAAAGTCGGTTCAAAGCCTGAGAGCAAGGGCGGGACAAGCCCTTGCGGCGGAGAAAACGGAATGCGCGCGCGGCGCAGGGCCTGTCTTCAGGGCTATAGCGTTCTCACATAACGCCTGGCGACGAATAAAGCCGCCAGGCTCAAACCCACAATCACAACCATCGCCAGCGTGGATGCGCCTTCATAACCCCAATAGTCGGACATGCCCTTCTCCTTAAAAGCGGTTCAATGTCTGCCGCGCGTCGGCGAGATGACTAGAACGGGGCCTTGAACCCGTCTTCGACATGCTCATGCGCCACGAGTACATTCCGCCTTGCTAGCCGTTATCGTCTTGTCTCGCTCTTGCTCGCGAGGCTTTGCGCGGGCATCTAGACCAAACCGGTCTGCCGCATGCGCTCCAGCCCGAACTCGCTGACCCGATAATTGAACAGCAGGCGCGCGCCCTCCTCCTGCCAACGCTCGCATAAGGCCACCACCAGACCGCTGGCGCTCAAATCCGCCAGGCAGGCCCTCACCATGCCCAGCCAGTAGGCGTCTTCCGGTTTGCGGTACTCCCGGCAAATGCGCCGGGCCAGATCCACGTCCCACAAGCCCGGCTGCCTGGCCAAAGCCTGCAGGATAAAACCCTTGATGTGCACCTTCACGCCCCGCCCTCCACATTGCGCACCGCGCCGGGATGGCGCTCGCTGTCCGACACCATGACGAAGCCGCCCAGAATCACCAGGGCCAAGCCGATCAGAAAATGCCACTCGGGAAAATTCAAAGTGAACGCGGCGGTGAACAAGGTGGCGAACAGCGCGTAGAAAGCACCGATCGCCTGGCCGCGCCCAACGCCGATCAAGGGAAAGGATTTGTACCAGGCCACGGCGCAGAAAGCGAAACTGAGCCCGCCCACCGTCAGATAGAGCATAGGCCGCCACGACCACAGCTCGCCGGCCAGCGCATACACCGGCAAGGGCGTCAGCCAGGCCAGCGCCGGCAGAATCAGCAGCAGCCAATACAGGGCCTCGGCCAGATAGCGGATCGCCACCCCGCAATCGGGATCGGTCACATCCATCGCCCGTCCGACGATGGCGCCCTCCAGTCCCCAGCCCAGCGCCGCCAGCGCGCCGCCCAGATAGCCCAGCCAGCGCGCGTCGCCGTCGCCGCTCAGGTCCCCAAGCAGGCCCGGCGCGTAAATCGCCGCTCCGCCCAGCACGATGACCGCGATGCCCAGCGCCGCGCGCCGGTCTATCCGCTCGCGGTACCACAAGCGCGCCAAGGCCGCGCCCACCACCGGATACAACAGGCCCGCCACCGCGGCGAACACCGCGCCCACATAACCCATCGCCAGATATGAGCCGAAATTGGCCATCAGGCCGCCCAAGACCGCGGCCAGGAAATACCACTTGGAAATGCCGCCGAAGCGCCATAGCGTGCGGAAGAAGTCGGCCAGCTTGCCCAAGGCCGCCAGCCACAACAATTGAAACGCCGCCACCAGGCAGGCGTGAAAGGCCGTCAACACCGCGGCCGCCATCAGAAACCACTCCGGCCGCCCCCGCGTCAGCCCGGCCAGCGGCGCCTCGTGCCACACCGCGGCGCCGGGCACATACCATGCGCCCCACAACACCGCCGCCCACAAGGCCCAGCCATAACCCCAGCGGGTTCGGCGGCGAAGATACTGCTGTCTGTGCATGCTGTTCATAGCGCGTCAGCTCCTGTTGTCGGACGCCGCCCAAGCTTCCAGCGGCGCCTATTCTGGGTTCGAACGCAACAAGACGAAATCCATCTGCCTTGCCAGACGAGGGTCAAAAATTACCATAAGTTAATTTTTTCACCAACAGTCAATTAGTCCACACCCGGCCGCGGCCGAGATCAGCGCGCGCCCAAAGCGCCGATCAGGCGGCTGAGCGCGCCGTCGCTCCCGCGCTGCGCCACCAGCGACAAGACCAGCGGCAAAGTCTTGCCGCCCTCGCCGTGCCACGACACATCCAGCTGCGCGCGGCTGGAAATATTGAAAATCGCCTCCAGGCTGTCCAGCCACCCCTGCCGCGAGGCGATGCGCAAACCGTCCAGAAAGCGCTGCTCCGTCGTCTCCTCCAAAGCCTCGCCGAACAATAGCCGCGCGGCCTGCGGCGACAAGCGCAGCCGCCCGGCGCCCAGATCCCATTCCCAACTGGCCATGCCGATGGACTGCAGCGCCAATTCGCTGCGCAACCGGGCCTCCTCCTGCGCGCGGCGCGCCTCGCGCCGCGCGGCCACCTCCTCCACCGCGGCGATCAAATGCCAGGGCTCGCCGCTCACCGGGTGACGGCTCAGCGAGGCGCTGACGTTCACCCAGATATGGCCGCCCTGTTTGCGCAGCAAGCGTTTCTCCAGCGAAAAACTGGCGACCTCTCCGCTCAGCAACTGATCCAGCCGCAGCAGATTGTCCTCCAGGTCTTCGGGGTGGGTCAGTTGCTGGAAGCTCATCCCCTCCATCTCCCACGGCGCGTAGCCCGTCATCTCGGCCAGACGGCGATTCACCTTGAGCCATCGACCATCCAGGCCCAGATGCGCCAGGCCCAGCGCCGCCTGCTCGAAGACCTCGCGGAAACGCTCCTCGCTTTCGCTATAGGCCACCGCGGCTTGCCGGCTGTCGGTGACGTCCTGAGCCGCGCCTATCATGGCCTCCGCCCGTCCTTCCCCGTATAGAACCTCGCCCTCCTCGTGAATCTGGCGGCGGCGGCCGTCCGGCAGCAGGATGCTGTACTCCACGCAATAGGGCTGGCGCTCATCGATCGCCCGCCGGATGGCCCGATCGATGCGATCTCGGTCCTCCGGCGCCATCGCGGCGAAGTAACGCTCCATCGTCACCTTGAAGGCCTGCGGCTGCCAGCCGAAAATCCGGTAAGCCTCATCCGACCAGATGCAGTCGTCCTTGCGCACATCCCAGAACCAACTGCCCAAATGGGCGATGGACTGCGCCTTGTCCAGGATGGCCTGGTTCTGACGCAAGGCCTGCTCGGCCAGGCAACGCTGGGTGATGTCGAAGCTGACGCCTATCATCTTCACCGGACGGCGGTCGGCGTCCAGCACGCAGGTGGCGCGCGAGGCGATCCATCTCGTGTCGCCCGCCGGCCAGCGCACGCGGAACTCGGCCTCGTAAGCCGCGCCGGAGTTCAGGCACGCCTCCAGTTTGGCGCGCAAGGCCGGCGCGTCGGCCGGATCCAGCGCCAGCCAGAAATCGGACAGCAGGCGCACCGGGCGGCCAAACAAGTGCTCGGCGTTGGCGGAGTAAGCCACCGCGTCGCTCAGGATGTTCCACTCCCAGGTGACGATGCCGGACACCTTCTGCGCGAACTTCATCCGCGCTTCGCTTTCCATGATCTCCGCCAGATGCTTGCGGCGGATCTCGGTCAATTGCGCATCCGTCGTCGTCGCCGTCGCCAAATCCAGCACCGCCTGCTCGCCGTAGCGCAGCCAGATCCAGTTCACGCCCAGAAAATCCGCCAACACCCGCAGTTTGCGATATTCGATTTCCCCGCCGCGCGTCCATTTGTGCACGGCGGCGGACGATACGCCCAGGGCTTCCGCCACCTGTTTAAGCATGACGCGCTTGCGCCCCAGCACCTCCTTCAGGCGGGTGGCGAAGGTTTCATCCCCGACGGGAACAAGGGTTTGGCTGACTTGATTTAACGACACGCAACTGGTCGCGGCGACGGCCGCGCCTCCTGGGTAATTGAATGCGAACACGGCGCGCCGATGCGCGCGCGCCACAGCCTGCGGCTGTCAGCCGGCCATGTTAACTCAGGCCGGAAAAATCCCGAAGCAAAGCAAAAGCCCGACAGCCAAGCAAGCCAGGCCGGCCTCCGGACCCGGCTTGAACCTCGCCAATATAGCCAAACTCAATACATCCACTATTGCCATAGCTGATTACGGATTGCCGGCCGCGCCGAATCGACACTACAATTAAACCAAAGGTAAATTTATTTACCAATAGTTAATTTCATCTCTTGCGTGAGGCTGCCATGATCTCTACCCAGCTCTTCATCGATGGCCAATGGCGCGACGCCGCCAAGGGGCAAACCCGTCAGATTCTCAATCCCTGCGACGAAAGCGAGATCGCGGTCGCCGCGGACGGCGGCCGCGCCGATGCGCAGGCCGCCATCGCCGCCGCCCGCGCGGCGTTTGATCACGGCCCCTGGCGGCTCCCCCCCCAGCGCCAACGCAGCCGCCTGCTGCTGGACATCGCCCAACTGGTGGAGCGCGACAGCGAGCGCCTCGCCGAACTGGAGACGCTGAACACCGGCAAAACCCTGAGCGAGAGCCGCACCGATATGGGCGACATCGCCGCCACCTTCCGCTATTTCGCCGGCCTGGTGGCCACCGAGAACGGCCAGGTCAACCCGGCGCCCGAGCAGGTGATCAGCCGCACCCTGCACGAGCCGGTGGGCGTCTGCGGCCTGATCACCCCGTGGAACTACCCCTTGCTGCAAGCGGCCTGGAAGATCGCGCCGGCGCTGGGCGCCGGCAATTGCGTCGTGCTCAAGCCCAGCAGCCTGACCCCGCTCAGCAGCTGGCGCTTCACCCAGCTGCTGACCGAGCTGGATTTGCCGCCGGGCGTGTTCAACCTGGTCAGCGGCGGCGCCGAGGCGGGCGCCGAACTGGCGGAGCATCCCGACGTGGATCTGCTGTCCTTCACCGGCGGCGCTCAGGCGGGGGCCAGCATCATGCGCGCCGCCAGCGCCAACTTCAAACGCATCGGCCTGGAGCTGGGCGGCAAGAACCCCAACATCGTCTGCGCCGACGCCGACCTCGACGCCGCCGTCGACTACGCGCTGAACGCCGCCTTCTTCCACGCCGGCCAGGTCTGCTCGGCCGGTTCGCGGCTGCTGCTGCAAAACGAGATTCACGACGACTTCGTGAACCGGCTGGCGGAACGGCTGCCGCGCATCGTCGTCGGCCCCGGCCAGCAGCCGGACACCCAGATGGGGCCGGTGCAGTCCGCCCAGCAGCACGACAAGATCCTGAGCCTGATCTCCGCCGGCGTGGAGGAAGGCGCCCGCCTGGTCTACGGCGGCGGCCGTCCGGACGGCGAACGCTATCGCAAAGGCTATTGGCTGCAGCCCACGCTGCTGGTCGACGTCCACGCCGACATGCGCATCGCCAAAGAGGAGATTTTCGGCCCGGTCATCACCGTGGAGCGCTTCCGCGACGAGGCCGAGGCGCTGCGGCTGGCCAACGACACGCCCTACGGCCTGGCGGCGGCGGTGTGGACGCGGGATCTGGCCCGCGCCAACCGCATGAGCCGCGCGCTGCGCTTCGGCACCGTCTGGGTCAACGACTACCACCCCTATTTCCCCGAAGCCCCCTGGGGCGGCTTCAAATCCAGCGGCATCGGCCGCGAGCTGTCGCGCATCGGCCTGGACGAGTACACCGAGCTCAAGCACAGCTACATCAATCTGGCGCCCAAGCCGATGGGGTGGTTTGGCGCCTGAGGGTCCATTCACCCGGTACCGCCTTCGTTCACCGATAAGGAGAATCAAGATGAGCACCACTCAGGAATTCGACTACATCATCGTCGGCGCCGGCTCCGCCGGCGGCGTGCTGGCGGCGCGGCTGAGCGAAGACAGCGGCGTCAAGGTGCTGCTGCTGGAAGCCGGCGGCCCGGACTGGCGTCTGGACTGGCGCACCCAGATGCCGGCGGCCCTCGCCTACCCCTTGCAAGGCCGCACCTATAACTGGGCCTATCTGACCGAGCCTGAGCCGCATATGGGCGGACGCCGCATGGCCCAGGCGCGCGGCAAGGGCCTGGGCGGCTCCTCGCTGATCAACGGCATGGTCTATATCCGCGGCAACGCGCTGGACTACCAGGGCTGGGCCGAATTGCCCGGGCTGGGCGACTGGAGCTACGCCGACTGCCTGCCCTATTTCCGCAAGGCGGAAAGCTACGACAAGGGCGCAAACGACTACCACGGCGGCGACGGGCCGCTGCACGTCACCACGCCCAAGGCCGGCATCAGCCCCTTGTTCGAAGCCTTCATCCAAGCCGGCGAACAAGCCGGCTACGCCCGCACCGACGATCTGAACGGCTATCGTCAGGAAGGCTTCGGCCCCATGGACCGCACCACCACCGCCCAGGGACGGCGCTGCAGCGTGTCGCTGGCCTATCTGGACGCCGCTCGCGACCGCGCCAATTTCTCGGTGCGGACCCGCGCGCTGGCGGACCGCATCCTGTTCGACGGCGCGCGCGCCGTCGGCGTGCAATACCTGCAAGGCGGCCGCAGCCATCGCGTTCGCGCCCTGCGCGAAGTCATCGTCTGCAACGGCGCGATCGCCTCGCCGCAGTTGCTGCTGCGCTCCGGCGTCGGCGACGCCGCCGAACTCGGCCGCCACGACATCGGCGTGGTCGCCCACCTGCCCGGCGTGGGCGCCAATCTGCAGGACCATCTGGAAATGTATCTGCAGTACGAATGCCTGCGTCCGGTGTCGCTATACCCGTCCTTGCGCTGGTGGAACAAGGCCCGCATCGGCGCTCAGTGGTATCTGAACGGCAGCGGTCCGGGCGCCAGCAATCACTTCGAGGCCGGCGGCTTCATCCGCAGCGACGAGCGCTTCGCCTTCCCCAATCTGCAATACCACTTTCTGCCGCTGGCGGTGAATTACGACGGCAGCCACGCCGTCAAGATGCACGGCTTCCAATGCCACGTCGGCTCGATGCGCTCGCCCAGCGTCGGCCACGTCAAGCTGGCCAGCCGCGACCCGCGCGACAAGCCGCTGCTGCAATTCAACTATATGGCGCACGACACCGACTGGCGGGAGTTCCGCGCCGCGGTGCGGCTGACGCGCGAGATCGTCGGCCAGCGCGCGCTTTCCGCCTTCCGCGGCCGGGAAATCCAGCCGGGCGACAAGGTCGCCAGCGACAGCGAGATCGACCGCTTCGTCAAAACCCACGCCGAAACCGCGCTGCATCCGTCCGGCACCTGCAAGATGGGCAGCGCCGCCGATCCGACTGCGGTGGTGGATCATCAGGGCCGCGTGCACGGCCTGACCGGCCTGCGCGTGGTGGACGCGTCCATCATGCCGCGCATCGTCACCGGCAATCTGAACGCGCCCACCATCATGATGGCGGAGAAGATCGCCGACCTGATCCGCCAACTGCCGCCGCTGCCGCGCTCGAACGCGCCGTTCTACCAGGCCGGCGGGGATCAAGACCCCGTCGCCGAAACGGCCGCGGCGCAAACCGCCCCCTTGTAAACGCCACGGCCCAAGGAGCCCATATGTACGACCTCATCGGCCTGATCGGCGTCATCAGCTATCTGGGCGCCTACTTGGGCAACCAGCTATTGGGCCTGCGCACCTCGGACCCTCGCTACTTCGCCTTGAACCTGATCGGGCCGGTCTGCATTCTGATTTCGCTGTCCAACCACTTCAACCTGGCGTCCTTCGTCAACCAGTGCATGTGGTTTCTGATCACCCTGGGCGGCTGGTGGCGCGCCAGCCGCCGCCGGGCGCTGCCGGCGCCCGAATCCGGGGCCTGAGCGCGTGTTTACCCTCTAGCGAGACCAGGCCTTGCGGCGGGGAACGCGGAAGCCACACATGGCGCACGGGCATTTTGCAGACGGTTCCAAGGCCCATGCCCACACCACCCTGTCGACGCGCAGCCCATCGTCGACACCTTGCGTGTCCTGGGCGGCACTGTCCGCCCATGGGCCGCTTATGCGACAATCCGTCGATTGAACCGCAAGACCCGCCCATGAACGACACCCCGCACGCCATCCTGCTGATGGGCCCCACCGCCTCCGGCAAAACCGGCCTGGCGCTGGAGCTGGCCCGCCATTTTCCGGTGGAGATCATCAGCGTGGACTCCGCGCTGGTCTATCGCGACATGGACATCGGCACCGCCAAGCCCAGCGCGGCGGAAATGGCGCAATGCCCGCACCATCTGATCGACATCATCAGCCCGCTGCAAAGCTATTCCGCCGCCCAGTTCCACGCCGACGCCAACCGGCTGATCCGCGAGATCAACGGCCGCGGCCGGCTGCCGCTGCTGGTGGGCGGTACCATGCTGTATTACAAGGCCTTGCTGGAGGGCTTGTCCGACCTGCCGCGCGCCGACGCGGCGCTGCGCGCTCAGCTGGACGCCGACGCGGCCCAGGCCGGCTGGCCGGCGATGCACGCGCGGCTGGCGCAACTGGACCCGGACACCGCCGCCCGCCTCAATCCCAATGATTCGCAGCGCATTCACCGCGCGCTGGAAGTCTGCCTGCTCAGCGGCGAGCCGATGTCGCGGCTGCTGGCGCGCGGCAAGGAAGCCGCGGCGGATTTTCGCCTGCTGTCGCTGGGCCTGGTGCCGGCGGAACGCGGCTGGCTGCACCAACGCATCGCGCAGCGTTTCGAACTGATGCTGGAACAGGATTTCCTGGCCGAAGTGCGGCGTTTGCGCGCCGCCTATCCGGCGCTGACGCTGGAGCTGCCGTCGATGCGCTGCGTCGGCTATCGCCAGGCCTGGGAATACCTGGACGGCGTCGGCGACGAGCAAACTTTCATCGACAAAGGCGTCGCCGCCACCCGCCAGCTGGCCAAGCGCCAGCTGACCTGGATGCGCAGTCTGGACCTGGTGCCGGTCAACGCCCAGCGGGACGGCCTGGCCGAACAGCTGGGCGCCGCCGTCGCCGCCTTCCAGGCCGGCGAGCCCCTGCCCGCCGGCCTGCGTTTCGACGGCGTGTATTAATCGCTCACCAGGGCCGGCTGGCCGACGCGCACAGCGGCACCACCGGCCCGTTGCTGCCGGTGTCCAGGAAGCCGTCGCTGATCCAGTCGCCGCCGCGGGTGCGGTTCCACACATCGGTGCGGCCCCACACCCCCTCCACCGCCTCGGCGCGCACATGGCACTGCAAGGCGACGCTGTCGCCGCGGCTGACCGCGCCGGTGATGCCGGCGCTCAGGCTGGGCGCGCTGCGCAGGTTCACCCTTCCCTCGCCCTTCGCCGGCGTCGCCACGCCGCTGGCGCCGGCCGGCGCGCCTCCGCCGCCGTAATTGTTCAGCAGGCCGCCGACATTGACCCGCGTCCCGTTGCGCAAGGCATAGCCCTGATAGGCGCGGTTGCCGGCGAAGAACTGCCAGCCGCCGAACAGCTTGCCGTTCACCGGCTCGGCCCGGCCCTGATACAAGAGGGAGAAATGCACGTGCGGGCCGGTGGTGCTGCCGCCGCACGGCAGGCCGTTGCCTATGGTGCCGAGATACGCGCCCGGATTGACCCGCGTTCCGTCCGCCAGCGTGTTCAAATTGATCATATGGTAGTAGGTGGACGAGAAGCCGTTGTCGTGCACCAGCTTGACTAAGCCGCTGCCGCCGCGCACGCAGCTCTTGTAGATCACCCCGGCCTGTGGCGCCAACACCCTGCCGTCGCCGCCGGCGAAGTCGATGGAATCGTAAGGCTGGCTTTCCCCGCTATAGCCGTGCGGGCCGCCGGTCATGCGCCAGGCCGCGCCTTGCCGCCACGGCAGGCCCAGACCGGTGGCGTTGGGCGCGAACGGCAAGCCCGGCCTGGCCGACTGGCTGCCCCAGGCGCGACGCTCGTCCGCGTTGAGCCAATCGGCCGGCGCCAGGCTCAGCATCGCGGCGAAGCCCGGACTGCCTTCCAGTTCCAGCGTCCAGCCCTGCGCGTCGCGGCGCGCCAGGAACAGCCTGGACACCGGCACATGATCCATCGCCGCGATCGTGGTCATCGTCGGCAGCGGCTGGGTCACCGATCCCAGCACCCAGCCGCCGTCGGCGCTATCGCGGTTGACCTCCACCAGCATGTCCAGCATCTCCCCCTTGGCCAGCGGCAGCATGGGCTGCAAGGCCTTGACCGCCGCCTGGCGCAATAAGGGGTCCGGCTGCTTCGATTCCGCCTGCGCGCCGCCGGCCAAGGCCGCCAATACGGCCATCATCAGAGCTGCTTGTTTCATTTCGGGCTCCATTCCTGGTTGGGAAAAACCAAAGCGACGCAATGCCAATAGCATTGCGCCGCAAACCATAGGGTTATAGAAAGCCCCATCCTTATTTCCTGCTGGCCTTTGGCTCAGCAGACAGCCGGCAAAAATCGATAAAAAAAGCCCACGTCGCAGGACGTGGGCGGTAGCGGCGGCGAGGCGATGTCAGCGCGCGGCCACCAGCTTGATTTCCACCTTCCAGGCCGGGTTGGCCAGTTTGGCCTCCACCGTGGCGCGCGCCGGCACATGGCCGGCCGGCACCCAGGCGTCCCAGGCGGCGTTCATCGCGTCGTAATCGGCCAGGCTGGCCAGGAAGATGGTGACGTCGACGATCTTGCTCTTGTCCGAATCCAGTTCCGCCAACAGCGCGTCGATCTGGCCCAGCACGTTTTCAGTTTGCGCCTTGGCGTCGGCCTCGGTGTTTTCCGGCACCTGGCCGGCCAGGAAGATCAGGCCGTTGGTGACCACGGCTTCTGCCAGACGCGCGCCCTGCTTGTGACGATAAATGCTCATGCGGATTCCCCTTGGGTGAGTCGGAACAAGACGAAGATTCTAACCCGGCCGCGCCGGCTATTGCCATGCCTGGCGCAAGTCCTCGATCAGCGCCGCCTCGCCTTCGATGCCCACCGACAAGCGGATCAGGTTGTCGGCGATGCCCAGCTCGCGCCGACGTTCAAGCGGAATCGACGCATGCGTCATCGCCGCCGGCAGGCAGACCAAGCTCTCCACCCCGCCCAGGCTCTCCGCCAGCGTGAACAGCTTCAGCCGCGCCAGCACCCGCCGCGTTTCTTCGGCGTCGCCTTTCAGATAAAAGGACACCACCCCGCCGTAACCCCGCATCTGGCTGCGCGCCAGCTCATGTTGCGGATGGCTGGACAGGCCCGGATACAAGACCCGCTCCACCTGCGGCTGGGTTTCCAGCCAACGCGCCACCGCCAGCGCGTTGCTATTGTGGCGCTCCACCCGCAAGGCCAGCGTGCGCAGGCCGCGCAGCACCAGGAAACTGGCGAACGGGTCCAGCACCGCGCCCACCGCGTTGTGCAGGAAGGCCAGTTGCTCGGCCAGCTCCGGCCGCCGGCGGCTGACCACCGCCGCGCCGGCGATCACATCGGAATGACCGTTCAGGTATTTGGTGGCGGAATGCACGACGATGTCGAAACCGAAGGCCAGCGGGCGCTGCACCACCGGCGAGGCGAAGGTGTTGTCCGCCACCGTGATCAGGCCGTGCCGCCGCCCCAGATCGGCCACCGCCGCCAGGTCCACCAGTTGGTTCAGCGGATTGGACGGGGTTTCCACCCAGATCATCCGGGTATTCGGCCGGATCGCCGCCTGCAAGGCGGCAAGGTCTTCCGACGCCACATAGCTGATCTCCAGCTGCGCGCTTTGCTTGCGCACCTGTTCGAACAATCGGTAAGTGCCGCCGTACAGATCGTTGACCGCGATCAGATGGCTGCCGGCCGGCAGCAGCTCCAGCACCGTGGCGATGGCCGCCAGGCCGGAAGGGAAGGCGTAGCCGCGCGCGCCGTCCTCCAACTCCGCCAAGGCCCGCTCCAAGGCCTCGCGCGTCGGGTTCTGCGAGCGGGAATACTCGTAGCCGCTGTGCTCGCCCGGCGCGTGCTGCCGGTAGGTGGAGGTGGCGTAAATGGGCGGAATCACCGCGCCGAAGGCGTCTTGATGCAGACCGGCGGTGATGGACAAAGTATTGAAATCAGTCATGACGTTTTCTCGCAATGCGGGTGGCCGGCCCCGCTTGGACCGGCCGGGATGAGGAGGAGCTAGACGGCGCGCGAGCGAGGCTGACGGCGCCAGAAGGCCAGCAGATCGGCCTGGGTGATCAGGCCCAGGTAGCGCTCGCCGTCCACCATTAGGGCGACGTGGCCGTCGTTGAAAATATGCAGCAGGTCTTGCAGCGAAGCGCGCGGCGACAGGGTCCGCACCTCGCTGGTCATCGCGCTGCGCACGTTCTGGCGGAAGTTTTCCGGCTCGCCGTGCACCGACAGCAGCAAGTCCCATTCGTCCAGGATGCCGACCACCTTATCGTCGGCCAGCACCGGCAACTGCGACACATCGTGCAGGCGCATGCGCTGATAGACCACGTTCAAGGGCTCGTCCGGGTGGCAAGAGACGGTGCTGCCGTCGGCGTGGCGGCGCACGATCAGATCGGTCAAATCGCCCAGCCGCGGCAGCTCCACCAGGCCGTTGTCCACCAGCCAATCGTCGTTGTACATCTTGGACAGATACTTGTTGCCGCTGTCGCAGACCAGCGTCACCACGCGCTTGGGCTCGGTCTGGGCGCGGCAATAGCGCAAGGCCGCCGCCAGCAGCGCGCCGGAGGAGGAGCCCGCCAGAATGCCTTCCCGGCTCAGCAGCAGGCGGGCGCTGTCGAAGCTTTCCTGATCGCTGATGCGGTAGGCGCGCTTGACCAGGCTGAAGTCGGTTTGCGGCGGGATGAAGTCCTCGCCTATGCCTTCGATCAGCCAGCTGCCGGCCTCGCCGTGGCGTCCGGTCTCGACATGATCCGCCAGCACCGAGCCCACCGGGTCCGCCAGCACGATTTCCACCCGCGGCGCCTCCCGGCTGAAGAAACGCGTCAGCCCGGTCAGCGTGCCGCTGGAGCCCACGCCCACCACCACCGCGTCCAGTTCATGGCGCGTCTGCTCCCAGATTTCCGGGCCGGTGCCGGTTTCATGCGCCAGCGGATTGGCCGGGTTGTTGAATTGATCGATGTAGTAAGCGTCCGGCGTTTCCTTGGCGATACGCGCGGCGAGGTCCTGGTAATACTCCGGATGCCCCTTGCCCACGTCGGAGCGGGTCAACACCACTTCCGCGCCCAGCGCCTGCAGATGCAGAATCTTCTCCCGGCTCATTTTGTCCGGCACCACCAACACCAGCCGATAGCCTTTTTGCGAAGCCACCAGCGCCAGCCCCAGGCCGGTGTTGCCGGCGGTGGCCTCGACGATGGTGCCGCCCGGCTTCAGCTTGCCTTCGCGCTCGGCCGCGGCAATCATGGACAGCGCCACCCTATCCTTGATCGAGCCGCCCGGATTGTGGCTTTCCAGTTTCAGATACAGCTCGCACAGGCCGGTGTCCAGATGCGTCACCTTCACCAGCGGCGTATTGCCGATTAAGGACAAAACGGATTGGTCTTGCATATTGAAATCTCCTAGCTACCGCATATAAATATTGTTTTTAACAACTTGTAGTTATATCGAAAATAAAAAAACGCCGCTTCACACCACGGCGGTGGCTTGCAGAAAACTATAGAAAAACACCAGTTCCGGATTGCTGCGCAATTGGCGCAGTTCCCGCGTCATCGCCGCCACCAGCGCGGCGTCCACCCGTTTCGCCTCGATCAGCTGATCCGCGGCCGACAGCAAGAGCTCGGTCCAGTAATCCAGCACTTGCTGGCGACGATGCGGATCGCGGCTGTCCAGATGCCAGGTCTTGACCTGGGTCTCCACATGGCGAAAGCCCAGGCGCAGCAGCATATTGCCCAGCTTGGCGCCGACGAAGGGATCGCCGCCCACCGCCAGTTGATGGTCATTGAAGGCCAGCCAGTACTGCTGCAGGTTCGAGGAATAAGGCGATAGAAAGAAGGACGCGTTCATCGCCTCGGTGGCGTACAGCCGCGCGCCCGGCTTCAGCACGCGCCGCACTTCGGCCAACACCCGCTCCGGCGACAAGACATGCTCCAGCACCCAGCACAGAAAGGCGGCGTCGAAACTGGCCGGCTGGAAATCCAGATCCTCGGCGTCCATATGCAGCAGCCGGGCGCGGTCCTGCCAGGGGCTGCCCTGCAAACGCTGACGCGCCACCGCCAGCTGACGCTGGCTGAAGTCGACGCCGATGACCTCCAGGTCCGGATAACGCCGCAACAGGATCTCTGTCTGCGCGCCCACCCCGCACCCCACCTCCAGCAGCTGGCCGACGCCGGAGAAATCGATGTCCCGGTAGACCACGGACTCGGAGAAGCGCGCCTGGCGCACCAGGCGCGCCTGTTCGGCGGCGGAAAAACCATGAATATAGGGCAGCTCGCTCGCCCCGTCGGTCAGTTGCAATGTGGCCATGTCCATCTCGCAGAGTTGCATCAACATGGCCACATTATATTTCCAATTATTATTACAAATATAAATTTTATTTCTTATTTTCATATAAAAAACGAGTCTATCCACCCCGCCCCAAGCCTGCGCGGACGCAAAAAAACCCGCGGCGCGCCGCGGGTTTTCATCGAGTCGGACAGGCTTAAACCATGGCCGCCTGACGCAGGCTGATCGAGAAGCGCTGCAAGGCGGCGATGCCGGAGGCCTCGGCGCGGGTGCACCAGTCCTGCAGTTCCTTGAGCAGCTGCTCGCGGCTCAGCGTGGAACGCTCCCACAGACGGGTCAGCTCCTGGCGCATCGAATACACGGTGGCCAGCACCTGGCTGTGCTCCAGCAAGGTGGCCAACTGCATGCGCTCGGTTTCCGGCGTGTCCTTGGCGTCCTGCTTCAGCCACACCTTCATCTTGCCGCTCAGCTTGCTACCGGAAAAGTCCGGCAGATTGATCTTGTCCAGCTCGCTGCGGTACACCTCTTTCAACTCGCGCGCATAACGGGAGGCGATGGCGTAGCGGTTGGAAATGATGGCCTGCAGATGTTCCAGGTCCAGTTGCGGGCGCGAAGCGTCCTCGGCCAGCCGCGGCGCCACCTTGCGCACCTTGGCCAGGCCCAGGATTTCCAGGATGCGGATATACATCCAGCCGATGTCGAACTCGTACCATTTATACGACAGCTTGGCCGAGGTGCCGAAGGTATGATGGTTGTTGTGCAGCTCTTCGCCGCCCACCAGAATGCCCCAGGGGAAGATATTGGTGGACGCGTCCTCGTTCTCGAAATTGCGATAGCCCCAGAAGTGGCCGATGCCGTTGATCACCCCGGCCGCCCAGAACGGAATCCAGATCATCTGCACCGCCCAGATCGTCAGGCCAGCCGGCCCGAACAAGACCAGATTGATCAGCAGCATCAGCACGATGCCCTTGGCGCTGTGGCGGGTGTAGACATTGCGTTCCAGCCAATCGTCCGGCGTGCCGTGGCCGAACTTGTCCATGATGGCCTGATCCTTGCAAGCGCCGCGGTACAGTTCCGCGCCCTCCCACAGGACCTTCTTGATGCCCAAGACCTGCGGGCTGTGCGGATCGTCCGCGGTCTCGCACTTGGCGTGGTGTTTGCGATGGATGGCGGCCCATTGCTTGGTGACCATGCCGGTGGTCAGCCACAGCCAGAAGCGGAAGAAGTGGCTGGGGATGGGATGCAGATCGAGCGCGCGGTGCGCTTGGTGACGATGCAGAAAGATGGTGACCGATGCGATGGTGACGTGGGTCAGCGCCAAAGCGACCACGATATAGCCCCACCAGGGGAGGTCAAGCACGCCGTTTATCCAATTCATGTACTAATCGCGCCTCGTAAAGCAATCTAGAAGAAAGACTCTATTCTATACAAGCGGCCCGCCGATGTCAGACCGTTTTGCGCTTGCGCCGGCAACCCGCCGCCGCAAACGCCCAACTTGGACCCCGCCGACGCCCTCCGGTTCACGCGCCGGCAGTAACGCAAGCGGTGGACGATGGTGTACCATAGGGCCTCATTCCATCCTAGTTAAGAAAAAGCGCTAGTGTTGCCAAATCGTCGTCTGATCATTGCCGGCGCCACCCTCGGTGGCCTGTTCGTTCTGTATGGAGGCGCGACCCTGTGGGCCGGCGTCAAGGCGGAGCAGACCTTGCAGGAACAGCACAAGATGCTGGCCGACCTGCCGCTGTTCAAAGTCAAATCCCACAGCTACCAACGCGGCTGGTTCTCCTCCACGGAAACCACCGAACTGGTGTTCAATCGCCATTTGTCCGGCCCGTATGAAAACATGCTGCCCGACAATGTGAAGCCGCTGCTGAACGCCACCATCAAGTTCACCAACCACGTCAAACACGGCCCCCTCCCCGGCATCGGCGATTTCGATTTCCGGCCCGGCCGCGCGCTGGTGCGCACCGAGTTCGCGATGAGCGACTCCACCCGCAAGACGCTGGCCAGCTTCTTCGGCGACAAGGAACCCATCACCATCTTCAACCGTCTGGGCTTCGGCGGCGGCGGCGAACTGGACGTCAAGGTGCCGGCCTTCGACTATGAAGAAGCGCTGTCCGGCGTAAAGATGAAATGGAAGGGCTTCGACCTGAAGCTCGACTACGCCAACGGTTATAAGGAATACAAGAGCGAGGCGCTGTCGCCCGGCTTCCTGCTGGAAGCCGCCAGCAAGGGAACCGTGGCCTTCGACGGCGTGCGCTACGTCTCCGACATCCGCCCCGGCAACACCGGGGTCAAGCTGGGCACCAGCGAACTGACCGTGGGCAATGTCCGGCTCAACTCCCGCGAAAGCGTGCCCTACAGCATCAAGCTGAACGAGCTGGTCTACCTGATGACCCGCGTGCGCGTCGGCGAGTTCATCAATCCGTCCGGCGAATTCAAGCCGTCCGCGGTGACGCTGAAGGACTTCCGCTATCAGATCGTCACCAGCGAGCAGGACGACTACGTCAACACCCGCGGCAAACTCAACTTCGCCGAGTTCAACTTCAACGACCACCGCTACGGTCCGATGCGCCTGGACATCTCGGCCAACCATCTGCACGGCCCGACCCTGGTCAAACTGGATCAGGCCATCGGCCAGATTCCGTTCGAAGGCGTGGACCCGGCGCTGCTGCGCAAGCAATACATCGACACCATCAAGAAGAACGGGATTCCGCTGCTGCAAAACGATCCCAAAGTGGTGATCAACGAGTTCTACCTGAAGATGCCCAACGGCGAAGCCAAGCTGGAGGGCAGCCTGGGCGTCAAGGGCCTGCAAGCCGCGGATCTCAACGACGCCGCGCAGTTCATCAGACGCTTCGAAGTGGACGCCAAGCTCAGCCTGCCGCGCCAGACGCTGGAAGACCTGGTGATCGCCCAGGCGCGTACGCTGTTCACCGTCGATCAGAGCGCCGAAGACCAGCCCAATATGAAGGAAGTGGAAGACCTGGCCAAAAACCTACTGGACAGCCAATTGGCGCAGTGGAAGAGCGAGCAGTACATCGTTGAGGACAAAGGCCAGATCAACACCGAACTCAACTACGGCGGCGGCGTGCTGACCATCAATAAGAAGAAGGTGGCCCTGCCCTGGGAGGAGATCGAGGCGGAAGCGCCGCGCGACGCCTCCCAGCCCGGCTCCGACAAGCATACGGACAAGAGCGCCGACAAGAAGAAGTAAGACGGCGGCCCACGCCGCACGCAAAAAGGGCTGTCATACGACAGCCCTTTTTCTTTTCCGACCCGGTCGAAACCTTGCGGCGCTTAATCGTCGTCGTGCATCTGGCTTTGCAGATAATTCTGCAGGCCCACGCTTTCGATCAGGCCCAACTGCGTCTCCAGCCAGTCCACATGTTCTTCCTCGCTCTCCAGAATGTCTTCCAGCAAGTCGCGGGTCACGTAGTCCTTGGCGCTTTCACAGTAGGCGATGGCTTCGCGCAACAGCGGCAGCGCGTCCATTTCCAGTTTCAGGTCGCACTCCAGCATTTCCTTCGGATTCTCGCCGATATGCAACTTGCCCAGGTCCTGCAGATTCGGCAGCCCTTCCAGGAACAGCACGCGCTCGATCAGCGCGTCGGCGTGCTTCATCTCGTCGATGGACTCGTGATACTCGTGCTCGTTCAGCTTCTTCAAGCCCCAGTTCTTGTACATGCGGGCATGCAGAAAGTACTGGTTGATCGCGGTCAGTTCGTTCTTGAGGATCTGGTTCAGATACTTGATAACTTTTTTATCGCCTTGCATCGCGCTCTCCGGGAAGAAATGATTCTTCCATTATGACATAGCGCGCGCCAGTCTCAAGTTATCACAGCCAAAATAAAGGACTTCGCCCCGCTTGACGCGGTGCGTGGGGGATTTGCAGTTCGTCCGGCCTTGGCCGAGACTAAGCAACAGACGGGGTCAGGAATTAAGCGGCGCTGCGCGCGGTCGAAGCCGGACCAAGCGCGTGGACAGCCTCCTTGCGAAGTTGGTTAGCCATGCAGGCGCACTTGCCGCAATCGGTCGCCACCCCAAGCTCGCGGCTCAGATCGCACATGCGGGTTGCCCCGTTGTGTACCGCTTCGCGGATTTGCTTGTCAGTTACAGCGTGGCAGAGGCAAACGTACATGGCAGTTCCGGTGGTGAATGAAGACGGGATTGAGTTAAAGTAATCGAGAATCGTTATCAAGAATATAGATTCAAACAAGAATCATTGTCAACAAGAAAGCGCAGACCATGACGCAGTGGAAACCAAATGCGACAGTTGCGGCAGTCATTGAGCTGGACGGGCGCTACCTAATGGTGGAAGAGGTGACCAGCGACGGCATCTGCTTCAACCAGCCCGCCGGTCATCTGGAATACGGCGAAACGCTGGAAGACGCGGTGAAACGCGAAGTGCTGGAGGAAACCGGCTGGCACTTCCGGCCCTTGGGCCTGGTGGGCATTTATCTGGTGGACCGGCCCAACAGCGACATCACCTATCTGCGCTTCGCCTTCTACGGCCACCCCTTGCGCCGCGAGGACTATCCGCGGCTGGACGACGGCATCCTGTCCGCGCAATGGCTGAGCCACGAGGACATCGTCTCGCTGCGCGCCCAGCATCGCAGCCCGGTGGTGCAGCAATGCCTGGACGACTATCGCGCCGGCAAACGCCACCCCCTGGCGCTGATCCATCATCTGGGCCGCTGACCGCCCAAGCCCACCGCCCGGAGCCGGCATGTCCTTGAGATCATTGTCTTTCCTATTGGCTCTGCTGGCCGGCGTCCCATGGGCGGCACAAGCCAGCGCCATCAATATCTGCTACCATTACGGCTGTTCCAGACATGCCTACGTAGACATCTCCGCCGAAGCCGACGCCTGGCTCGCCGCTCGCCTGTCCGCCGCAAACAGCCCGGAAACCGAACGTTCCGCCGTCAGCGACGCCGTCACCGCGCTTTATCACATCGCCGCGCGCACGTTGCCCATTTGGCAAGACAAGGGCGGCAATTTCCGCGACGGGCCCGCCGAAGGCCGCATGGACTGCGTGGACCACAGCAGCAATGTCACCGCCTTCCTCACTTATCTGCAGGATCACGGCTGGCTGCAATACCACACGGTGGGCAAACCGGCCTGGCGCGCGCCGCGCCTGCTCGACCTGCATTACACCGCGGTGCTGCGCGACCTGCTCTCCGGCCAGGATTGGGCGGTGGACAGCTGGTTCAAGGACTTTGGGCAAGCCCCGGTGGTGCTTGCCCTCGATATTTGGATGGAAGGATATTCCCCATGACGGGTAAGAAAAGAATTGTCGTCGGCATGTCCGGCGGCGTGGACTCCTCGGTGACCGCCTCGCTGCTGAAGCAGCAGGGGCACGAGGTGATCGGCGTCTTCATGCAGAACTGGGAAGACGACAACGACGACGAATACTGCTCGATCAAGCAGGACGCGCTGGACGCGATGAGCGTGGCCGACATCGTCGGCATCGACATGGAGATCGTCAACTTCGCCAAGGAGTACAAGGACCGCGTGTTCTCCTACTTCTTGAAGGAATACTCCGCCGGCCGCACGCCCAATCCCGACGTGTTGTGCAACGCCGAAATCAAATTCAAGGCCTTTCTCGACTACGCGATGGAACTGGGCGCCGACTGCATCGCCACCGGCCACTACGCGCGCAAACTGGAAAAGGATGGCACCCACTATCTGATGAAGGCGGTGGACCACACCAAGGATCAGAGTTACTTCCTCTACCGTTTGCAGCAGCATCAATTGGCCAAGTCCATCTTCCCGCTCGGCGACATCCGCAAGACCGAGGTACGCAAGCTGGCCGAGGAAGCCGGCCTGCCCACCGCGGCCAAGAAAGACTCCACCGGCATCTGCTTCATCGGCGAACGTCCGTTCCGCGACTTCCTGCAGCGTTATCTGCCCACCCAGCCCGGCGAGATGATGCTGCCGGACGGCAAGGTGGTGGGCGAGCATATCGGCCTGATGTATTACACCCTGGGCCAGCGCAAGGGACTGAATATAGGCGGCGCGCGCGAGGGCACCGGAGAACCGTGGTTCGTCGCCGGCAAGGACATCCCCGGCAACAAGCTGATCGTGGTGCAAGGCCATGACCACCCGCTGCTGCTGAAGCCGACGCTGGCGATGGCCGACCTGAGCTGGACGCTGCCGGCGCCGCCGGCGGCCGGCGAATACGCGGCCAAGAACCGCTACCGCATGGCGGACGCCGGCTGCAATCTGTCCGCCATCGTCGACGGCCAGGCCACGCTGACGTTCCGCGACAAGCAATGGGCAGTCACCCCCGGCCAGTCCGCGGTGCTGTACGACGGCGACGTCTGCCTGGGCGGCGGCATTATCCAATAAGAACCTGTTTACGATCCGCTACGCGTCGGTAGAGACATTGTGCGATGAGTGCCGACTTCGAAATGCTCATGTACCCTATGTACACTCCGCTTTCTCAGCCGCAACGCCTTGTCTCGCCCTAGCTCGCCAGATCGTAAACAGGCTCTAAGCAGCGGTTCAAAGTCCGCTGAGCGCCGACGATGCGATGAAAAAGCCCTGCGCCAAACCGCAGGGCTTTTTTCTTTCAAACTCAAGGTTGCGGCAAGGGCGGCAGCCGCCTCAGGCCCAGGCTGATCGCCAGCATCGCCGCCAGGCTGGCCCCCAAGACCGCGGCCACGCCCTGCCAAGCGCCGCGGCCCCACATCAGCCCGGACAAAGACCCCACCAGACTGGAGCCCAGATAGTAGGCGCTCAAGTAAATGGCCGAAGCCAGCGCCCTCCCCTGACGCGCCCGCAAACCCACCCAGCTGCTGGCTACCGAATGGCCGGCGAAAAACCCGAAGGTGAACAAGGCGATGCCGGCCACCAGCAGGACGATGTGATCGCTCAAGGTCAGCGCCAGCCCCAAGAGCATGGCCAGCACCATCAGCCACAGCATATTGCGCCGGCCCAGGCGATCCGACAGCTTGCCGACCCAGGCCGATGACCAGACACCGACGATATACAGCGAAAACACCAGCCCCAGCAGGCTCTGGCTCATATTGAAGGGCGCGGCCAGCAGACGGAAACCCAGGTAGTTGTACAAACTGACGAAACAACCGGACAGCAGAAAGGCGCTGATGAACAAGTAAGGCAGACCCGCGTCTTGGAACAGGGCCTTGGCCTCCCGCCACATGCGGCCCAGATCATGCCGACGCGGCTGGAAATGCCGGGAAGGCGGCAGATTGCGCCAAAACAGCCAGGCGCCGGCCGTGCCCAGCAAGGCCAAAGCCAACAAGGCCCAGCGCCAGCCGAAATGATCCGCCAGCAAGGAGGCGATGAAACGGCCGCTCATTCCGCCCAAGGCATTGCCAGCGATGTACAAGCCCATCGAGTGGCCCAGAGATTTCGCGTCTACCTCCTCGCTCAGATACGTCATCGCCACCGCCGGCAGGCCGGCCAGCGCCACGCCGAAAGCCGCGCGCAGCCACAGCAGATGCTGAAAGCTGTCCGCAAGCGCCGACAACAGCATCAGCAGCGCGCCCAGCGCCAGCGCCGCGTTCATCAAGGGGCGGCGGCCCAGGCGATCCGCCAGCAGGCCGGCGGGAATCAGGCTCAGGGCCAGGCTGCCGGTGGCCAGCGAGACCACGCCGCTGGAGGCGGCCGGCGACAAGGAGAAATCCTCCGCGAACATCGGCATCAGCGGCTGTGCGCCGTAGAGCATGGCGAAAGTGCAATAGCCGCCGACGAACATGGCGCGCGCGGTGGCGCGGAATTCCGCGGTGCCGGCGTGCAGCTTGACCGGCGGAAGGGGGGCGACGGACGGCGGCGGTACGACGGCGCCTAGGCAGGGTGACGAGGAATCGGCGGACATGAAAAGCTTTCAATGCGAAATATGGCTTTGAGCTTAGTCTTGGCCGAAAGCGCAGTCCAATATATATTTAACCATCATTTGATACTTTTAAAATATCAATCATGGAACTACGCCATCTACGCTACTTCGTCGCCGTTGCCGAAGAACTGCATTTCACCCGCGCCGCCCTGCGCCTGCATATCGGCCAGCCTCCGCTCAGCCAGCAGATCCAGGCCTTGGAGGCCGAGCTGGGCGTGCGGCTGCTGCGCCGCCACCAGCGCAAGGTGGAGCTGACCGAGGCCGGCCGCCAATTCCTGAGCCGGGCCCAGCGCATTCTGGCCGACGCGGAACTGGCCGCGGCGGAAGCCAGACGCGCCGCGCGCGGCGAGATAGGCGAATTGAGCATAGGCTTCACTTCTTCTCTGCCGCTGTCCCCCATCCTGCACGCCGGCCTGCACGACTATCGTCTGCGTTTCCCGGAGGTCGGCCTCAAGTTGCGCGAGATGTTCACCACCGACCAGTACCAGGCTTTGCTGCAACGGCGGTTGGATATCGGCTTCGTCCGCTTCAACGGCCTGGAGCCGATGCCGGACATCGCGGTGGTGGAGTTGCAGCGAGACGCGCTGCGGGTGGTGATCAGCGCCGAGCATCCGCTGGCCGGCCTGCCGGCGCTGCGCTTGGAGCAATTGCGCGGGGAAAGTCTGATCGGCTACCCGCAGGAGGCCGGCACCGGCTTGAACACGGTGCTGCGCGAGCTGGCGAGCCGGCAAGGCATGGACTGGCGGCCGCGGCAGGAGGCCGGCGAGGCGATCACGCAGATCGGCCTGGTGGCCGCCGGACTCGGCATCGCCATCCTGCCCTCGCCGCTGGAATGCGTGCGGCTTCCCGGCGTGCGCTATGTGCCGCTGCTGGACGAGGGCGCTTATCTGGCGATGGGCTTGGCCACGCGGCTGGACGAAGACTCGCCGCTGGTCAACCAGTTTCTGAACTTGATGCGCGAGCGCTGGCTCAACGCCCCCCGCTGACGTCCAGCAGGCTGCCGGTGCAAAAAGAGCTGGCGTCGGACAACAGCCAGACGATGGCGGCCGCCACCTCCTCGGCCGCGCCGCCGCGCCCCATCGGCACGCTGCCGGCCAGGCGCTCCACCCTGCCCGGCTCGCCGCTGGCGGCATGAATGCCGGTGTGGATCAGGCCCGGGCGCACCGCGTTGACGCGGATGCCTTCGGCGGCCACTTCCCGCGCAAGACCCAGGGTTAGGGTGTCGACGGCGCCCTTGCTGGCGGCGTAATCGACATACTCGCCGGCCGAGCCCAGCCGCGACGCGGCGGAAGAAACGTTGACGATGGCGCCGCCAACGCCGCCATGACGGGTGGACATCCGGCGCACCGCCTCGCGGCAGCAGAGAATGGGGCCCAGCACATTGCTGCGCAACACCTGCTCCACCCGCTGCGCCGAGTAATCCTCCAACCGGCCTATCGGCGCGGTGACGCCGGCATTGTTGACCAGGGCGTCCAGGCGGCCGTAGCGGCCCACCACCGCGTCGAACAGACCGACGATGTCAGCCTCAAGCGAGACATCGGCGCAAAACGCTTCGGCGTCCGCGCCCGCATGCCGCAACTCGGCCGCCACGGCCTCCGCCCCGGCCCGGTCGCGGCGGTAATTGACGGCGACGCGCCAGCCCTCCGCCGCCGCCAGCCGCGCCGTCGCCGCGCCTATGCCGCGCGAAGCGCCGGTGATCAGCACCACCTTGCCCTCATTCATGGATCAAGCCTTGCGCATGAATTGCTGATGCCAGCGCGTGCGCGCGCCGCGCGCCGCGCCGAAACGCTCCGCCAGCCGCTCGCCGTCGCCGGCGTCCAGCATCTGGCGCAGTTGGTCCAGCCCGGCGCGGTAACGGTCCAGCTCCTGCAGCAGCGCGTCGCGGTTGGCCAGGCTGATATCGGTCCACATTTCCGGATGGCTGCCGGCGATGCGGGTGAAATCGCGAAACCCGGTGGCGGCGAAGTCGAAACAGCGCTCGGCGTCGGCCTTGCCCGCCACCATGTCCACATAGGCGAAGGCCAGCAAATGCGGCAGGTGGCTGACGGTGGCGAACACCGCGTCGTGCTCCTCCGCCGTCATGCTGTGGATGTCCGCGCCGCAGGCGCGCCATAGCGCCGCCACCCGCTCCGCGGCTTGCGGCTGCGTTTCCGGCAGCGGCGTCAACACCACCTTGCGGTTTTCGTACAGGCCGTACTGCGCGGCGGCGGCGCCGGACAGATCGGAACCGGCGATAGGATGCGCCGGCACGCAATGCGCCAACTGGCGCGGCAGATGCCGGCGATACAGCTCCACCACGTCGCCCTTGGTGCTGCCGGCGTCGGTGACGATGGTCTCCGGCCGCAGCTTCGGCGCCATCGCCGCCATCAGCGCGCCCATCTGCCCCACCGGCGAGGCCAACAGCACCAGATCGGCGCGTTCGGCCACGGCGGCCAAGTCCTGGCTGATCTCGTCCACCACGCCCAGTTCCAAGGCCCGCTCCAGGTTTTCCCGGGTGCGGCCGACGCCGATCACATGCCGCGCCATCCCGGCGCGCTTCAGCGACAAGGCGAAAGAGCCGCCGATCAAACCGACGCCCACCACCACCAGGGTATCCATCCCTTGCTGCACCGCTTCTCCTCTATCCATGGCGGAACCTAGAACGGCTATCATACCTGCCTAATGTCGGCTGACAACCACTCCGTTGCGACGCGATCCCGCGCGCCCTGCTTAGGACATACGATGCGCTACAGTTTTTATTGCTATTTCAAGGTCGATGCGGACAACGCGCCCCTGCTTGCGCAGCTGCGAACGCTGCAAGCCGGCCTCCTGGCCCGCGCCGGCGTCGCCGGCCGCCTGCTGCGCCGCCGCGACGACGCCGGCACCTGGATGGAAGTGTATGAAGGGATTGCCGACGCCGACGCTTTCCGCAGCCTCTGGCTGGATGTCAGCGCCGAATGCGGTCTGGCGGCGCTGAGCCGCCATGAGGAGTGGTTTCAGCCGCTGGATTAAGAACCGGCTTATGATCTGCGGCGCGTCGTGAGACCTTACACGGCGAGCAGCGCTTCGAAATGCTCATGTACCGCATGTACACTCCGCTTTCTCTGCCGTTTTCGCCTTAGCTCGCGAGCTCGTACACAGGTTCTAAGAAATTGGCCAGCTGAGGCTGTCCGTCGGCCGCGCCAAGTGAAAGCCCTGGACGAAATCGCAGCCGGCGGCGCGAGCAATGTCCAGCTGCATCTCGCTTTCAATGCCCTCGCCCACCACCTTGGCGCCGTGCAGCTTCAGGATGGCCACCAGCTCGGCCAGCTTGTCGCGCAGCGCCGGCCGCATCAGCGCGCGCCGCATCAACACCTTGTCCAGCTTGACGTAATCCGGCTCCAGCAGCCACACCCGCTCCAGATTGGACGCGCCCTGGCCAAAGTCGTCCAGAGAGATCAAAAAGCCGAGATCACGGTAGCGCTGCACCGCGCCGTGCAGCCGCACCGGATCGCTGACCGCGTCCTCCACGATTTCCAGGCAGACATGGCGCGGCTCCACCCCCAGCAGTTGCAAGGCCTCGGCGAAGAATTGCCCGTGCGCCTCGCTGACGTTCACCAGATGCTGGGCATTGACGTTGAGCGACAGCACCAGGCCCGGCGGCGGCGATTGCAGCAGAAAATTGAGCAGGTGCAGGCAGCGCAGTTGCCGGTCCACGTACACGGTGCGGCGCGGCGTGGTTTCCGCGGCGAACAGCACGGTGGGAATCAGCTGGCCGCCAAAGCGGTCCGACACCCGCGCCAGCGCCTCCACCGACCACAGCTTGGGCTCCCCGTCCTGCAAGCGGTACACCGGCTGGAAGACGCTGCGGAAGCGCCAGTCCTCATGCCGGCCGCGCACGCGCTCTTCGCGCCAGGCCAGCGGCTCCGCCTCGAAGCCATGCCGCGCCAGCATCTGATTCAGACGCGGCAACGCCGCCCGCGCCTGCCGCGCGCCCAGGTCCAGAACCGCTACCTCACACTCCGCCATCGCCGACATTGCGCCTCCCGGCATGCGCCAAGAAAACAAACAAGAAAAAAGGCCGAACATCGTTCGGCCCAAACAGGATACGAGAGAAACCTGCATGCGGTTCTGTTGAACCGACAAACAGTAAGAGGCTGCCTTTGACGACAAAGCCGCCAAAAGCCGCCAGCGCTCTACTGCGCCAGAAAGACCCGCTTAATATACATGGCTCTCTTTATCTCTAAAAATAATTAAATGCTCGTTGTATAGTTCACATAAATCTATGACTTGGATTTAGGCCTGCTGAGAAGCCGGCTTGCCTTCCGCTTCCGCCGGCCGGCCCATGATGCGATCCAGCCACAGCGCGATCACGCCGTCGCCGGTAACGTTGCAGGCGGTGCCGAAGCTGTCCTGAGCCAGGTAGAGCGCGATCATCAAGGCCAGGCTGGCCTCGGGGAAGTGCAGCATGCTGGCCAGAATGCCCAGCGCCGACATCACCGCGCCGCCCGGCGCGCCCGGCGCCGCCACCATGGTCACGCCCAGGAGCAGGATGAAGGGGAACATCACGTCCCAGCTCGGCACGTCCAGGCCGGCCGTCATCAGCATCACCGCGGTGGCGCAGGTGACCAGGGTGATGGTGGAGCCGCACAGATGGATGGTGGCGCACAAGGGCATCACGAAATCCGCCACCGGGCCGGACACCTTCATCTGCTTGGCCGAGCGCAGCGCCACCGGAATCGTCGCCGCCGACGACATGGTGCCCAGCGCGGTCAGGTAGGCCGGCAACATATTGCGGATCAAGGACCAGGGATTGCGGCCGCTGGCGAGGCCAGTCACCGTGTACAGCAGGGTCAGCCAGATCCAGTGCATGGCGATGGCCAGCACCAGCACCACGCCGAAGGTCTTCAGCGTGGAAAACACCGAACCGTCGGCCGCCATCTCGGCGAAGACGCAGGCGATATAGGCCGGCAGCAGCGGAATCAGCACCTTGGCCAAGACCAGTTCGACGATGTCCTTGCCCTGATCCACCACCTCCTTGAGGCGCAGCGCGCGGGTGACGGCGATGCCGAGGCCGAACACGAAGGCCAGCATCAGCGCGGTCATCACATCGAACAGCGGCTTGATCTCCAGCGTGAACAAGGCCTTGATCGCCGCCGGCTTGTCGGTGGCGTGCACGCCCTGAGCGATCAAGGACGGCAAAACGCCGGAGGCGACGGCGAAAGCCGCCAGCCCGGACAGAATGGTGGAGCAGTAAGCCAGCCCCACGGTCCAGCCCAGCATCTTGCCGGAGTTGGACTCCAGCGCGGCGATGCCGCTCATGATGTAGAACACGATGATCAGCGGAATCATGAAGCCGATGAACTGCCCGAACAGGGCTTTGAAAGTCATCAGCAGGGCCAGCGGGCCGTCCGGGGCCCATAGTCCCAGCGCCAGGCCAACCGCCATGCCGGCCAGTAGTTTAAGAATCAATTTCACGGCAACCTCTCTGAGCTTGGTCTTTGGTCTAATGTTGTTCGCGATCCGCGCGTGCGCTTGCCGCCATGCCCGGTCCGGACACGGCGCGCCAGTCGGAAGAATGGAGATCCGCCCGTCGAGGGCGGCATGGACAAGAGAACGGACGCGGTCCGGGCAGACCTGTATGCGGGCCGGGAACTGCCCTCCCGGCGCCTGGCCTCAGGCTTGAAGCGACAAGCTGTGTCGCAGGGCGCTCAATAGCGGATGAGGCGTCCAGCTACGCTCGCCCAGGCGGGTAATCTGCCAGATACCCATCAGGCTATTGGAGAGAAACACCGCATCGGCGTCAATCAAGCGCGGGGCGGAAAGTCGCGTTTCAGTAAAAGAGCGTCCGATATCCAAACAATGCGCGGTCAACCAATCCCGCACCGCGCCGTTCACGCCGCAACGGTCCAGCCTTGGCGTGACGATGGCCTCGCCTTCCAGCAGATAGACATTGCTCATCGTGCCCTCCGCCACCCAGCCTTCCATATCCAGCATCAGGCCTTCGGCGATGGCGGGATCTCGCCATTCCGAGCGCGCCAGCACGTTCTCCAGCCGGTTCAGATGCTTGATGCCGGCCAGCGCCGGCTGCAAGGCCAAGCGGGTTTCGCACCAGCGCGCCGTCACGCCCTGTTCGGCGCGCTCTGGCGGATAGCCGTTCCAGGCCGCGGCGCTGACGATGCGGGTGCAAGACGGCGCCTCCGGCATCGCGTAGCCGCGCGCGCCTTCGCCGCGGGTCAGCACGATCTTGGCCACCGCGCGCGGCAGGCCGTCCGCCGCCGCGGCCAGTTCGGCCAGCAACAGCGCTTCTTCGGGCGGAGGCAGGCGCAGCCGGCGCGCGTCCTCGCACAGGCGCGCGTGCTGCCAGGCCCACAAGCGCGGCCGACCGTTCAGCAGCTCCAGCGTGCGGAACACGCCGTCGCCGTAGGCCAGGCCGCGGTCCGCCGCGGCGATCCGCTCGCCGGGCCCGCCGTTGATCAGCATCGCCATCAGGCCTGCTCCACGCCCAGCGCCCGCAGCAGGCCGCGCGCCTTGTGGCGGGTTTCCTGCAGTTCGCGTTCAGGATCGGAGTCGGCGACGATGCCGCCGCCTGCGCGGAAGCGCAGCGCGCTCCCCTCCTGCATGAAGGTGCGGATCAGGATGTTCAGGTCCATGCTGCCGTCGCGGTTGAGATAGCCCAGGCTGCCGGTATAGGCGCGGCGCGCGCTGTTTTCCAGCTCGCGGATGATTTGCATGGTGCGCACCTTGGGACAGCCGGTGATGGTGCCGCCGGGAAACAAGGCGCGCAGCGTTTCCACCGGGCCGACGCCGGGACGCAGGCGGCCGCGGACATTGGATTCAATATGGTGGACATAGGCGTAACTGGCCACCGCCATCAGTTCGTTGACCTCCACGCTGCCGGGCTGGCAGATGCGGCCCAGGTCGTTGCGCTCCAGATCGATCAGCATCACATGCTCGGCCCGCTCCTTGACGCTGGAAATCAGCCGCTGCTTCAAGGCGGCGTCTTCCGCCGGGTCCGGCGAGCGCGGATGGGTGCCGGCGATGGGCCGCGTTTCCGCCCAGCCGTCGCGCACCCGTACCAGCCGCTCCGGCGAGGAGCTGACGATCTGCGCGCCGCCGAAATCCGCCAAGGCCGAGAACGGCGCCGGGTTGGCGCGGCGCAGTGCGGCGAAGAGATCGGCCGCGGCGACGCCGGCGTCCAGTTCGGCGCGCCAGCCGCGCGAAATATTCACCTGGAACACATCGCCTTCGTAGATGTAGCGCTTGAGGCGGACGACCGCGTCGGTGTACCACTGCGGCGGGTCTTCCTCCAAGCCCCGCAACGCCACCGGACAGGGCTCGAAGACCGGCGCCGCCTGGGCCAGGCTCAGCGCACGCTGCCACAGCTCCGCGCTTTCCGCCACGATCCAGCCGCAAGCCTCGCGGCGATCCACCAGCACCGCGGCCGGGGTGCGCGCCAGCGCCGCCAGCGGAAAGCTGTCCGGCAGCGCATCGGCCACGCTGGGCTCGAATTCGGACAGCAGATCGTAGCCCAGGTAAAGGAAATGCCCGCCGACGAAAGGCAGTTGATGACGGTTATCGACCGGCTGCGGCTTGAACTCGGCCAGGCGGCGCAGAAAATCGCCGCCCTCGCCAGCGTGAAACAGCTCGCGGCCGTCTTCCAGCAGCAACAGATCCCAGCCGGCGTCGCCGGAGGACATCATCAAATACGGAAAGGTTTGCGGATCCGCCGCATGCATCGCCAGCAGGTCCGGCGCAAAATCCAGTTTCTGAGTGAACATCGAGAAGTCCCGGGCCGGCAGCCCGGCGCAGCTTGCCGCCCGCTTTGACCCGGACGGCGTGAAAACAAAGAAAAACCGCTGCGAGTGTAGCGCAGCGGTTCGGACTGTCAATCGACAAGACGACGATCAGACGCGCTTGAACACCAGCGTGCCGTTGGTGCCGCCAAAACCGAAGGAGTTGGAGATGCCGATGTCTATCTTCATCTCGCGCGCGGTATTGGCCACGTAATCCAGATCGCAGCCGGCCTCCACATCCTGATCGTTCAGGTTGATGGTGGGCGGCGAAACCTGGTTGTGCACCGCCAGAATGGTGTAGATCGCCTCCACGCCGCCGGCGCCGCCCAGCAAGTGGCCGGTCATCGACTTGGTGGAGTTGACCACCAGCTTCTTGGCGTGGTCGCCAAACGCCAGCTTGATCGCCGTGGTTTCATTGGCGTCGCCCAGGGGCGTGGACGTGCCGTGAGCGTTCACGTACTGCACCTGGTCGGCGTTGATGCCGGCGTCGCGCAGCGCGTTGCTCACGCCGCGCGCCGGGCCTTCCGCGCTCGGCGCCGTGATGTGGTGAGCGTCCGAGCTCATGCCGAAGCCGATCAGCTCGGCGTAGATCTTGGCGCCGCGTTTGACCGCGTGCTCATAGTCTTCCAGCACCAGCACGCCGGCGCCCTCGCCCATCACGAAGCCGTCCCGGCCCTTGTCCCAGGGACGGGAAGCCGTGGCCGGATCGTCGTTGCGCGTGGACAAGGCCTTCATCGCGGCGAAACCGCCGATGCCCAAGCGCGAAACCGCGCCTTCCGCGCCGCCGGCCAGCATCACGTCGGCGTCGCCGTACTGGATCAGCCTAGCCGCGTCGCCGATGCAGTGCGCGCCGGTGGTGCAGGCGGACACGATGCCGTAGGACGGACCCTGATAGCCTTTCAGGATGGACACCTGGCCGGCGATCAGATTGATCAGCGAGCCCGGGATGAAGAAGGGGCCGATCTTGCGCGGACCGCCCTCCATCAAGGCCACGCCGGTTTCCTCGATCAGCGGCAGGCCGCCGATGCCGGAACCGATGTTGACGCCGACCCGGGTCTTGTCCAGGCCCGGCACGTCGTCCAGGCCCGCGTCCGCCACCGCTTGCAGCGCCGCGGCGATGCCGTAGTGGATGAACAAGTCGTTGCGGCGGGCTTCCTTCGGCGAGATATAGTCGCTGATCTCAAAGCCCTTCACTTCGCCTGCGATCTGGCAAGCCATGTCGCTGGCGTCGAAACGGGTAATCTTGGCGATGCCGCTGTTGCCGGCCAGCAAATTGGCCCAGCCGGTGGCGACATCATTGCCGACCGGGGACACATGGCCCAGGCCGGTTACTACAACTCTGCGTTTTGACACGAAGAATCTCCGTGAGAGATGGGAGGGCAGTCTCCCCACGAGACCGTCCACGCATTGCGATGCCCTACGGTTTGGCAGGGATCAAACGCGCGTTTGGCATCCTCTTGGCAAAAGACCTCTGCGAAGAGACCAGAAGGCTCCGGGCAGAGGTCCTAATACCCCTCGAAAGGGAAGGAATTACTTGTTCAGGTGGGCAGTGACGTAGTCGACGGCTTGCTGAACGGTGGTGATCTTCTCGGCCTCTTCATCCGGAATTTCGCACTCGAACTCTTCTTCCAGAGCCATTACCAGCTCAACGGTGTCGAGGGAGTCGGCGCCCAGATCGTCCACGAACGAAGATTCGATTTTCACTTCGGCTTCGTTTACGCCCAGTTGTTCGGCAACGATCTTCTTAACGCGCGCTTCGATGTTTTCCATTTGTTTAAACCCTTGACCTTTCTGATTCGGGATAACAAAACCCCGGTATTCTACAAAAAAAAATTAGAGCAGCCTACCTAAATCTCCAGGCGGGCCGCAAGCTCGTTCACGGCATCAACATGCCGCCGTTGACATGCAGCGTCTGGCCGGTGATATAGCCAGCGCGATCCGACGCCAAAAAAGCGGTGGCGTCGGCGATATCCTTGGCGTCGCCCAGGCGGCCCAGGGCGATCTGCTCGACCAGTGCCGCGCGTTGCGCTTCCGGCAGCGCGCGGGTCATATCGGTGTCGATGAAGCCGGGGGCCACGCAGTTGACGGTGATGTTGCGGCTGCCCACCTCGCGCGCCATCGACTTGGTGAAGCCGATGATGCCGGCCTTGGCCGCCGAATAATTGGTCTGGCCCGGGTTGCCGGACACGCCCACCACCGAAGCGATATTGACGATGCGGCCGAAGCGCGCCTTCATCATGCCGCGCAACACGGCCTTGGACGCCTTGAACACCGATTTCAGATTGGTGTCCATGATGTCGTCCCAGTCCTCGTCCTTCATCCGCATCAGCAAGCCGTCGCGGGTGATGCCGGCATTATTGACCAGGATGGCGATCGCGCCGAATTCTTTTTCGATGGATTCAACCAGCGCGTCGATCGCGCCGGCCTCGGTCACATTCAACACCCGGCCGGCGCCGCCCTGTGCGGACAGACGCTCGTGGATGCTCGCTGCGCCGGCCTCGCTGGTCGCGGTGCCGATCACCACGGCGCCTTCGGCCGCCAGCGCCGCGGCGATCGCCGCGCCGATGCCGCGCGATGCGCCGGTGACCAATGCCACTTTGCCTTGCAGGCTCATTGCAGTCTCCTTATCGTTATTCCGGCCCCGCCTTGACGCGGCCGCATTGCATTCAGTTCAGTTCGCCGCGAGCGGCTTCCAGCGCCGCCACATCGGTCAGCGCCAGGCATTTGATGTTGCCGTCGATGCGCTTGGCCAGGCCGGCCAGCACTCTGCCCGGCCCGCATTCCGCCATCTGCGTCACGCCGTCGGCGGCCAGCTTCTGGATGGTTTCGGTCCAGCGCACCGGCATGTACAGCTGACGGGTCAGCGCGTCGCGGATCTGCGCCGGCTCGTTGTAGCTGGCGACGTCGGCGTTGTGCAGCACCGGAATGGCCGGCGCGCCGATATCCGCTTGCGCCAGCGCCGCGGCCAGTTGCTCCGCCGCGGGCCGCATCAACGCGCAATGCGAGGGCACCGACACCGGCAAGGGCAGCGCGCGCTTGGCGCCGCGGGCCTTGCACTGCTCCATGGCCCGCTCCACCGCGCCCTTATGGCCGGCGATCACCACCTGACCCGGCGAATTGAAATTGACCGCTTCCACCACTTCGCCCTGAGCCGCTTCCACGCAGGCGGCGCGGATGTCCTCGTCGGACAGGTTCAGGATGGCGGCCATCGCGCCGACGCCCACCGGCACCGCGGACTGCATCGCCTCGGCGCGCAGGCGCACCAGTTTCACCGCTTCGGCGAAGGGCAAGGCCGCCGCCGCCACCAGGGCGGTGTATTCGCCCAGGCTGTGGCCTGCCACCAGCGTCGGCTGGCGGCCGTTCAACTCCTGCCAGGCCAGATAAGTGGCGTAGCCGGCGGCCAGCATGATGGGCTGGGTATTGACGGTGGCGTTGATCTCGTCGGCCGAGTCCGCCTGCAGCATCGCCCACAGGTCGACGCTCAAGGCGTCCGATGCTTCGTCAAAAGTGTGTTTCACCACGGGCAGATCGGCAAAGCCGTCCATCATTTTCAAGCTTTGCGAGCCTTGGCCCGGGAACAGAAAAGCAAACGCCATAGTCGACTCCAGAGAATTCGACGCAAGAATGACGCAAACCGGCGACGTCTGCCAAGCCTAACGATCAAATATCGCGGAGGCTAGTGACCTCACGGTCAGCCGTCGGCGGCTTGCGCGCCAATGTTTCGGGTCAGATCTTCAACAATACAGCGCCCCAGGCGAAACCGCCGCCTATGCCTTCCAGCAATACGGCCTGGCCTGGACGAATGCGGCCGTCGCGCACCGCGCAGTCCAAGGCCAGCGGAATCGATGCGGCGGAGGTATTGCCCTGTTGCGGCAATGTGACGATCACGCGTTCCATCGGCAAGCCCAGATGCTTGGCGGTGGATTCTATGATGCGCAGATTGGCCTGATGCGGCACCAGCCAGTCCACTTCGCTCTTGTCGACGCCGGCTTCCGCCAGCGTCTTGGCCGCGATGTCGGACAAGGCTTTGACCGCGAATTTGAACACCGCCGGGCCGTCCATGTGCAGATAGGGCATGCCCTGAATCTTGCCGCCGGAAATCTGGGCCGGAGTGTTGAGAATGTCCTTGTAGCGGCCGTCCGCCGCCAGCTTGGCGTGCAGGATGCCCGGCTCCTCGGAGTCGCCGAGAATCACCGCGCCGGCGCCGTCGCCGAACAGCACGCAGGTGCGGCGGTCGTCCCAGTCCAGCACCCGTGACATGATTTCCGCGCCCACCACCAGAGCGCGGCGGGCCATGCCGCTCTTGATGTAGTTGTTGGCGGTCACCAGCGCGAACATGAAGCCGGCGCACACCGCCTGCACGTCGAACGCCGCGCAACCGGGAATGCCCAGCTTTTCCTGCAACAGACAGGCGGTGCTGGGGAAGACCATATCGGGAGTAGTGGTGGCCACGATGATCAGATCGATCTCGTGCTTGTCGATGCCCGCGCTCTGAATCGCGGCTTCCGCCGCCTTGAGCGCGAGATCGCTGGTTTTGTGTTCCTCTGCGGCAATATGGCGCGCGTGGATGCCGGTGCGAGAGACTATCCACTCGTCGCTGGTATCCACGCGTTCAGCCAACTGCGCATTGGTGAGCACCTGCTCGGGCAGAAAGCTGCCGGTGCCTAGAATGCGGGAATAGCCCATGGTTGTCAGTTCGCTTCCGCCTCGGACTGCTTGAGATTGTTTAATTGGTGCGCAATCCGGTCGGCGATGTGACCAATCACGTCGGAACCGGCTTCCTCGCAAGCCTGCTCCAGCGCGTAACGGAATCCTGTGACGTCGGTCCCGCCGTGGCTTTTCACCACGATGCCGCGCAGCCCCAGCAAGCTGGCGCCGTTGTAGCGGCGGGGATCGATGCGCCTCTTGAACAGTTTGAGCACCGGCAGCGCGGCCAGCGCGCACAAACGCGTCCACCAGCTGCGGCCAAACTCTTCGCGCAGGAACACGGCAAACATGTGAGCCAGCCCCTCAGCTGTCTTCAAAGCCACATTGCCGGTAAAACCGTCGCAGACTACCACATCCACCGTGCCTTTACAGATGTCGTCGCCCTCCACGTTGCCGTGGAAATTGAGCTCGGACTGGCGCAGCAGTTCGGCGGTCTTCTTGATATTGTCGTTGCCCTTGATGTCTTCCGAACCGATGTTCAGCAGGCCGACGCTAGGGCTGGCGTTGCCGCTGAGGCACACCACCAGTTCGGATCCCATGATGCCGAACTGCAACAGTTGTTCTGGGGTGCAATCGACGTTGGCGCCCAAATCCAACACGCAAGACGAGCCCTTGACGGTGGGCAGCATTTTGGCGATGGCGGGACGGTCGATGCCGGGAATGGTCTTGAGTACGAAACGCGCGGTCGCCATCAGCGCGCCGGTGTTGCCGGCGGACACGGCGGCCTGAGCTTCGCCTTCTTTGACCAGATTAATGGCCACCCGCATCGACGAATCTTTCTTGTTCTTCAAGGCGAGCTGAGGCGCCTCATCCATGCCCACCACTTGGGTGGCGTGCTGGATGCGGATGCGTTCACGCGCGACGCCTTGATGCGCGGCCAGTTCAGCCTCTAGGGCTGCTTGGTCGCCAACAAGAATCAAACGGGTGTCGGGATGGTTCTGCAGGAATTGGATCGATGCAGGGACGGTAACCTTGAGGCCAACGTCACCGCCCATTGCATCAACCGCGACGGTGATAGTCATCAACGAGTGCGGTAATAGTGCTGCCTAATCAGTGGGGAAAGTAGGAAAACGGGGAGATTACTCGCCCTTGGTCTTCACAACTTTGCGGCCGCGGTAGAAACCGTTCGGGCTGATGTGGTGGCGCAGGTGCGCTTCGCCGGTGCTGGCTTCAACTGCCAGAGCCGGAGCGGTCAGAAAATCGTGTGCACGATGCATGCCGCGCTTGGACGGGGACTTTTTGTTCTGTTGAACAGCCATGGTCGACTCCTAAGAAATTCAAGTAGATTCAGTTCGAATCCGGGTTTTACTCGGACTTGGGTCTCTTAAGCGCCGCCAGCACCGCAAACGGATTGGGCTTGTCAGCCTTGGCGAGCGAGAGAGTTTCCCTGCCGCAGTCGTCGTGTTTCGGCGACAGCGGCAAGCCCATAATGATTTCGTCTTCGATCAACGCCGTCAGGTTCAGTTCCGGCTCGGCGATGATAGCGTCCAGCTCCTCGTCCTGCTCGCAAGCCTCTTCCAGCTTGTCCGGATCGGTAAACAAGGTGACCACCGAATCGGTGTCCAGGCTGTACGGCATGCTTTCCATGCAGCGCTGGCAGGTCACTTTGAGTTCCCCGGACAAATGAAGACGCAGCGACAAACGGTTCAAGCTGTCGCGAAAACCGTCCAGGGCGTATTCCACGTTCCCGGAGGTGTCGGACAGGTCGCTGTGCACGCGCTCATCCAGCTCGCCAACCGGCAGTTTGCCGGCCTGCGAACGCCCTTCCCGGGCGAACTTGAGCGGATCGATCAAAATCGGTTTAGACATAAACCTCGCATGGTACAATCCATTCCCCTGATTTGTCAAAAGAAACAAGGAGCCCTCCGCGCGCGCCGCCAGGCCGCCCCGGCTCCGCAACAAGCGACGTCCACATCATGCAGATCGTACTGGCCTCCACCTCCCGCTACCGCCAAGAAATCATCGCCCGTCTGGGCCTGCCCTTCCACGCCGAACCGCCGGTGTGCGACGAAACCCCGCTGCCGGGCGAAACCGCGCTGGAAACCGCGGTGCGGCTGGCGCGCACCAAGGCGCAATCGCTGGCGGACAAGCATCCGCAAGCGCTGATCATAGGCTCCGACCAAGTGGCTTTGCTTGACGGCCAGCAGATAGGCAAGCCAGGATCGTTCGAGAACGGCGTCAAGATGCTGCAATGGATGAGCGGCCGGACCGTGGTGTTCCACTCGGCGCTGGCCTTGTACAACAGCGCCGAGCATCGGCTGCAAGAAGCGGTGGGCATCACCCGCGTCACCCTGCGCGCGCTGAGCGAAGCGCAGATCCGCAACTATCTGGAACGCGAGCCCGACGCGCTGCACTGCGCCGGCAGCGCCAAAAGCGAGGGCCTGGGCGGCGCGCTGCTGGAGCGCGTGGAGTCCGACGATCCTAATGCGCTGATCGGCGTGCCTCTGTTCAAACTGATTACGATGCTGGCCGATGAAGGCGTGGAGATTTTGCGATGAGCGGCACCCTGTTCCTGATCCCCGCCCCCTTGGGCGACGAATCCATCGCCTGGCTGCCCGAAGCCGAGCGCGCCAAAGTGCTGCACCTGACCCGTTTCGTGGTGGAAGCCGAAAAAACCGCGCGCAAACACCTGAAGGCGCTGGGCGTCAGCGCGCCCATCCGCGAACTCGCCATGAGCACGCTGAACGAACACACCCCGGCCGCCGACGTCGCCGCCTTGCTGCAACCGCTGCTGGACGGCCACGATCTGGGCCTGATCTCCGAAGCCGGCTGCCCGGCGGTGGCGGACCCCGGCGCGCAACTGGTGGCGCTGGCGCATGAGCGCGGCTTGCGGGTGGAGCCCTTGATCGGCCCCTCCTCCATTCTGCTGGCGCTGATGGCCAGCGGCGCCAACGGCCAGTGCTTCGCCTTCCACGGCTACCTGCCGGTGGACGCCGCCGACAAGGCAAAAATCGTCAAGGAGCTGGAGCTGCGTTCGCGCCAGCGCAACGAGACCCAGGTCTTCATCGAAACGCCGTACCGCAACAACGCGCTGCTGCAGCAATTGCGCGACACCCTGTCCCCGGCCACCCGGCTGGCGGTGGCCTGCGATCTGACCTTGCCGAGCCAGACCATCGTCAGCCGCCGGGTCAAGGACTGGCCCAAGGACGCGCCGGACCTGCACAAGCGCCCGGCCATTTTCATCATTCACGCCGCCTGAGCCCGCCATGGCCAAGATTCCGCCGCTGATCCATTCTCTGCTGGACACCGACCTTTACAAGTTCACCATGCTGCAAGTGGTGCTGCACCAGTTCCCGGCCTCGCACGGCGAGTACGAGTTCAAGTGCCGCAACCGCCCGGACATGCCCTTGACCCAGCTGAAGAAAGAGCTGGAAGCGCAATTGGACTGGCTGTGCCAGCTGCACTTCACCCAGGAAGAGCTGGCCCATCTGCGCACCCTGCGCTTCATCAAGAGCGATTTCGTCGATTATCTGGAGCTATTCCATCTGCAGCGGCGCTTCATCACCGTGTCCTGCCAGGACGAGGAGCTGGCGATCCGCATCAAGGGCCCGTTGGTTCAGGCGATGTTTTTTGAAATCTTCGTGCTCGCCATCGTCAACGAATTGTACTTCCGCCGTCTGGACAGCGCGGAAGTCCGCGCCGAGGGCCTGCGCCGGCTGGAAGCGAAAATCGCCGTGCTGGAACGCTTCCGCGACAGCGAGGCCGCGCAGCAGCGCTTTCCCTTGCTGATCGCCGATTTCGGCACCCGCCGCCGTTTCAGCCGGGACTGGCAGCAGCATGTGGTGGAGCGCCTGAACACCGCCTTGCCGGACATTTTCCGCGGCACCAGCAATGTTTACCTGGCCTGGAAGCTGGGCATCACTCCGATAGGCACCATGGCCCACGAGTTCTTCCAGGCCTTCCAGGCGCTGGGCGTGCGGCTGCGCGACTTCCAGAAGGCGGCGCTGGAATCCTGGGTCCAGGAATACCGCGGCGACCTCGGCATCGCGCTGACCGACGTGGTGGGCATGGACGCTTTCCTGGCGGACTTCGACCTCTACTTCGCCAAGCTGTTCGACGGTCTGCGCCACGACAGCGGCGATCCCTATCAATGGGGCGAAAAGGCGATCGCGCATTACCGCAAGCTGCGCATCGATCCCGCCACCAAGATGCTGACCTTCAGCGACGGTCTGAGCGTGGACAGCGCGCTGGACCTGCACCGCCATTTCAGCCCGCAGATCCAGGTCAGCTTCGGCATCGGCACTCATTTCACCAACGACATGGGACTGGAGCCGCTGCAAATCGTGCTCAAGCTGGTCAGCTGCAACGGCCAGCCGGTGGCCAAGCTATCCGACAGCCCCGGCAAGACCATGTGCAGCGACGAAACCTTCCTCGCCTATCTGCGCCAGGTGTTCAAGGTGGCGCTAGCTGCCTGAGCCCTCCGCGGGTGCCAGCGCGCTCAGCACTTGCCGGCGCGCCTGCTCGGACAGGCGCTCGCCGGCCAGCGCCACCGTCTGCCGGCCCAAGGCCTGGTAGGCGGCGCGCAAATCGGCATCGTCCATCGCCTGCAAATGCAGGGCCACCGTCGAGGCGTCGCCGCGCGCGATGGGCCCGGTCAAAGCCGCCTGTGGCCCCAGCGCCAAGGCATTGTCCAGCGTTTGCCGCATCAGACCGCCCAGCAAGGACGTCAGCAGCGCCTCGGGCACCCCGCCCTGGCCGGCCAGCCGCCGCGCGATGGCAGTCAGCGTCACCAGATAATTGGACGCCACCGACAAGGCCGCGTGATAGGCCGGTTTGCCGCCCTCGGCCAATTGAAACGGCCGCCCGCCTATGGCCTGCGCCAATTCCCTCAAGACAAGGCACGCTTCGGCGTCGCCCTCCAGCGCGCACAGCACGTCGGAAAACCCCTCAAACGCGATGGCCGGATCGGCGAAGGAAAAGGCCGGATGCAGGCTGCCGACGTGCGCGCCGCGCGCCGCCGCCGGCCGCAACAGTTCGGATCCGCTGACGCCGCTGGCGTGAAACACCACCGCGCCGGCCGGCACCTCCGTCTCCGCCAGCCGCAAAGCGCAGTCGGCGATCGCCGCGTCCGGCACCGCCAGCAGGTACAGGTCGGCGGCGGCCAACTCCGCCCATGCGGTCACCGGACGCCCCGTGCCGATGAAGGCGCAGGCGGCGGCGGCGGAATCCGCGCCGCGCGTCATCACGTCCTGCACCCGGTAGCGGCCGGAACGCCGCGCCAGCGCCGCCAAGGTCTTGCCCAGACGCCCCGCGCCTATGATGTTGATCCGAATCACGCTTCCTCCCGAAAACCTCAAGCCGCCCGCGCGTGCGCGAATCCTGGCGCAGACAAAAAAACAGCCTTGCACGATAATGCCGACATGGACGCCGCGCATCGGCGACGCCTGTCCCGGAGAGACCCCATCATGAAGCTCGCCGTTTTCCTCGGCCTCATCGCCGTCGCCCTCTTCTACTTGATCACGCTATACAACGCGCTGATCAATTTGAAGCACCAGCTGACGCAAAGCTGGGCCAATATCGACGTCATCCTCAAACAACGCCACGACGAATTGCCCAAGCTGGTCGAAGTATGCCGGCAATACGCCCAGTTCGAACAAGAAACCCTGACGCAAGTGATGGCCGCCCGCAGCGCGGTGGCCGACTCCGCCCGAGCGCGGGATCCGGAGGCCCTCGGCGCGGCCGAAGGACGCTTGCACGGCCTGATCGGCCAGCTATACGCGGTGGCCGAGGCGTATCCTGCGCTGCAGGCCGACCAGCAGTTCGCGCAATTGAGCGCGCGCATCACCCAGTTGGAGGAGTCGCTGGCCGATCGCCGCGAACTGTACAACGAGGCGGTCAAACTCCACAACGCCCGCATCGAGCAGTTCCCCGACGTGCTGCTGGCCCGCCTGTTTCATTTCCCGCCGGCCCGGCCGCTGCGCTTCGCCGCCGCGGAAACCCGCGACGTGGACATGAAAGCGCTATTCGCGCGCAACTGACATGCCGGCGTTCGCCTCCCTGCTGCCGGGCCTGGGCTTGGCCCTGTATCTGCTTGCCGCCGCCTCATGGCTGCTTGGCGGCGAGACCCGCCATGGCCTGCTGATCGCGACGGTAGTCGGGCTGATAGGCTGGCGTCTGAATTACCGCCATTACCGCCAGGTGGCGGACACCCCGACGTCCAGACTGGCCAGCGCGGCCTTGGGCCAAGTCGAATTATGCGGCCAGGCCCGCTGCCATCCGAACGCGCCCAATTACAGCCCCTTGAGCGGCCGACGCTGCGCCTGGTACCGCTGCTGGCGCATAGACGAGCGCGGCAAACTGGACTGGGAGGACTGGCTGACCTGGGCCATGCAACGCTCCAACCGGCTGGCGACCCGCGCCAACCCGCCGGAAGTCAGCAGCGACGACAGCTTTCTCCTGGTGGACGGCGACGCGGAAGCCACCATTCTCCCCGGCGGCGCCCAAGTGGTCGCTCGCCGCCGGCGTCGCTGGCATGAGGACGGCATGTTGCTGATAGAGGAATGGATAGACGAAGGCGAGGCCATCTATGTGCGCGGCCGGCTGCGACAGTTGGACGCGCGCGCCAGCGCGCTGGACCTTCGCCTGGATATCGGCGCCAAACTGGCCGAATGGAAAAACGACAGACAAGCCCTGCTGCGCCGCTTCGATCTGGACGGAGACGGGCAGCTCAGCGAGCAAGAATGGTCGCTGGCGCGCGCGGCGGCGCAGCGCGAAGTCGTCGCCCTGCAGCAGGAGTTGGCGCGGCAGCCGGCGTCCTTATTGCTGCAGGGAGACGATCAAGACGCGCCCTTGATCCTCACCACCCTGTCTCCGCGGCAAAGCGCCCGGCTGTTCCGCCGCCGCGCCTGGCTTCACGCCGCCGTGGCGCTGGCCTGCCTATTGGGCTGGCTCAAGCTGGCTCGATTCTAAAGCGCTATACTGAAGCGAAAGCACTCGCCACACGGCAGGAGCGCAGATGATCCGCCTGATCTACAGCAGCGCAGCCCATCACCCGGTTTCCGCCGAAGCCATGCAAACCCGCATTCGTCGTTTCCGCGACTACAACCGGAGCCAGGACATCGTCAGCGTGCTGCTGATGCTGAACGACGACTTCCTGCAAATCCTGGAAGGCCCGGAAGACGCCATCGACGCGCTCTATCAACGCATCGCGCGCGACCCGCAGCACCATCAGCTGACCCTGTTGTCGCGCGAGGAGATCGACCACCCCATGCTGGCCAATCACCCGCTGGAATACCTTGCCCCGGCGCCGCAGGCCGACGGCAAGCCTCTGTCCGCCTCAGCCATCGCCCGAGACGCCGGCTGGACCCTGCACGGCAAGGTCCAGCATGTGATCCAAAGCTTTCTCGACGGCAAATGGCATCATCACCTGCCCAACGGCATGAATCCGCAAGTGCTGCGCCGCGGCTGAGCTTATCTATATATGAGTGCGCTTCCTCTTCGGCGGGCCTGACCCGCTCAAGGTTCCGCCGCGACCAACGCCTGGTCGATATCGGCCAGGATGTCGTCGATATGCTCGATGCCTATCGACAAACGCACCATTTCCGGGCGCACGCCGGCGCGCAGTTGCTCATCGGCCGACAGTTGGCGGTGGGTGGTGGTGGCCGGGTGGCAGGCCAGCGATTTGGCGTCGCCGATATTCACCAGCCGGGTCACCAGTTGCAAAGCGTCGATGAAGCGCCCGCCGGCCGCCGCGCCGCCGCGGATGCCGAAGGACAGCACACCGGAAGCCCGGCCGCCGAAGTAACGTCGCGCCAGAGCATGGTCCGGGTGATCCTCCAGGCCGGCGTACTCGACCCATTCCACCGCCGGGTGCGCGCGCAGATGCTGGGCCACGCGCAGCGCGTTGGCGCAGATGCGGTCCATGCGCAGCGCCAACGTCTCGATGCCCTGCAAAATAAGAAAGGCGTTGAACGGCGCCAGCGCCGCGCCCATATTGCGCAAGGGCACCACTCGCGCCCGCGCGATATAGGCCGCCGCGCCCAATGCTTCCACATAGTTGACGCCGTGGTAGCTGACGTCGGGCGTGTTCAAGCGCGCGAAGCGCTCGGCGTGCTCGGCCCAGGGAAAACGCCCGCTGTCGACAATGGCGCCGCCTATGCTATTGCCGTGTCCGCCCAGATACTTGGTCAGACTATGCACCACGATATCGGCGCCGTGCTCGAAGGGCCGGCATAGATAAGGAGACGGCACCGTGTTGTCGACGATCAGCGGCAAACCGTGACGATGAGCGTGATCGGCGAAGGCGGCGAAGTCGACCACATTGCCCAGCGGATTGCCGATGGATTCGCAAAACACCGCCTTGGTACGCGCGTCCGCCATGTCGCCGATCCGCTCCGGATGGCGATGGCTGACGAAGCGCACCTCGATGCCCAGCTGCGGCAGCGTGTGGGCGAACAGATTGTACGTGCCGCCATACAAGGTGCTGGTGGCGATGATGTTGTCGCCGGCCTCGGCGATGGTTTGTATCGCGTACGTGATCGCCGCCATGCCGGAAGCCACCGCCAGCGCGCCTATCCCGCCCTCCAAAGCCGCCACCCGCTTCTCCAGCACATCGGTGGTCGGGTTCATGATGCGGGTGTAGATATTGCCCTGCACCTTGAGGTCGAACAGATCCGCTCCATGCTGGGTGCTGTCGAAAGCGTAGCTGGTGGTTTGGTACAAGGGCACCGCCACCGCCTTGGTCGTCGGATCCGGCGCATAGCCGGCATGCACCGCCAGGGTTTCCAGTTTCATCTCGTCAGTCCTTCCTTCTATATAAGGCGAGTCGCGCAGCGCTCCTCTATGCCACTCGCCTACCTTAACCGGGAAGCGAAGCCAGCGAAAGAAGCTAAATCTAAAACCGGAAAACCAAACAATCTATGCGGACGCACGTCCAGACCGTAAACCTCGCATAGATTCAAAACAGACAAAACAAAACAAAATATATTTTACAAACAACAAGTTAACACTCACGCCCATTAGCGAACTCTCAAGAAATCAGTCTAGCTTCAGCCTATTTACATAGACATCGCTTTCTATTATGATTCGAATGTGAATTCATTCTGATGTGCGTCTTGCGGCATCGTGAATTCTCTTCAAGTCACGTTGATTTTTGAGCCCGCCCTCCGCGGGCTTATTTTTTTGCATCGCCCTGAATCACCCTCCCCCTTCCCCTTCCCGCTCTTATCCTTATGGCATCAGGCTTTCGGCCAACAAGTGCATTTTTACAACACCCGCACGCAATGCGTCGATTTCATGATTTACCCCTTTATTTCATTGGCTTAGCCAGACATTCCCATGTAAAACCACACACACAAAGCAACAATTGGTTGTTGATTTGCAACACCGCATTTACCGAAAAGTTGCATTTACACAACTTAGCCAATAGCATTTGCTCACATTCCTAAACCCATATAAAAGGATGACTTGACCATGAAAAAGAGTCTGATCGCCCTGCTGGTAGCTACTCTGCCGGCTGCAGCTTTCGCTGACGTGACCATCTACGGCAAAATCAAAGGCGGCGTTGAATACGTTGACGATGGTTCCACCAAGATCACCAACATCGACGACCTGGGTTCCCGTATCGGCTTCAAAGGCAAGGAAGACCTGGGCAACGGTCTGAAGGCTATCTGGCAAGTTGAAACCGGCTTCAGCGTTGACGGCGCTTCCAAGTCCAGCTCCTCCACCGGTACTTTCGCCAACCGTAACTCCTTCGTAGGCCTGCAGAGCGATCTGGGCACCCTGCGTCTGGGCAACGTGTCCAACTTCCTGGACAGCGACATGGGCATCGTTGACAGCTGGGAATACGGCAGCGACGCACTGGGCCTGGGCGTGTTCACTCGTGACGGTACCCGTCTGAAGAACTCCATCCGCTACGACCTGCCGAGCATCGCTGGCTTCAGCGCTGCCCTGCAATACGGCACCAAAGAAGACAAGAGCAAAAATACCCAAGCTCGTGAAAGCGCTATCGTTGGCATCGGCTACGAAAACAGCGGCTTCTTCGGTAAGTACGCGTACATCCACGAGAGCAAAGCTCAGTCCGCCTACAACATCTATTACGATGCTAACAACAAGTACTCCGTAGACAAAGTTGCTGGCGCAGGCCTGACTGCCGTTCCTTCGGTTAACAGCACCTCCAATGACAAGCACCGTCTGGAAGTTGGCTACAACGCCAACAACCTGCTGGTTGCCTTCGGTTACCAGCAGCAAAAAGGTGGCCTGGACATCGTTGGCAGCACTTGGGCTAACGCAGTCATCAACGGCGTGCCGTCTTCCGATCTGAACAACGTTGGTCAAAACGACAAGTACAAGACTCGTGAGTACTCGTTGACCGCTGCCTACACCTTGGGCGCTTTCACCCCGAAATTCAGCTACGCCCACGGCGACAAGGTTGAGCTGGGTGGCAAGAAACTGGGTAACAGCGGCTACAACCAGTATGTACTGGGTGTTGACTACGCGATCTCCAAGCGCACCACCTTCGGTGCCCAGTTCGGTGTGCTCGACGTTAAGAGCGGCGACAACACCGTCAAAAACAACGACCTGAAGGCCGTTGGCGTAAACATGATCCACGCATTCTAATTTGTCGGTTCGACGCAAGAACCTACGAACATGAATGAGAGAAAGGCCCGTGCAAGCGGGCCTTTTTCATTGCTTAGACGTTCTATTCACCATCAGATTAAACAATGGCGGCCAAAGGCACACAGTCTAGAAACGCCACACCAAACCGAACCGGGACCACATACTCCGTCCCCTAATCTCGGCTCTGCTCAACAATAGGTGAAGCTCCCTTAGCCCAGGTTTCAACCGTTCTCCCGCCTCCCAAACAAGCGGCCATGAAAAAGGGCAAGCCAAGCTTGCCCCCGACCGAACAAGCACACAGAACCTCTCAGGCCGAAGCGGCCTCGAACGCCCAGGTGTCCTCCAGCCCGAACTCCGCCCAGCACTCGCCGTTAGACCTAGCCTGCTGCCCAAAGGCGCGCAAGCGCAGGTCGCCGTGCTGCAACAGGTATTCCCAGCGATCCCCCAGATACATCGATGCGATCAGCCGCGCCGGCAAGCTGTTGCCGCCGGGCTCGTCTTGCACCCTCAGCCGCTCCAAGCGGATCACCGCCTCGGCCTGCTGCCCCACCTCCAGTGCCTGCCTCGCGGTGGCGCGCAGCTGCCAGCCCTCGCCCTGCAAGGTCACGCTGTCGCCGTTTCTGGCCGCCACCTTGGCCCGCAAAGTATTGTTGGCGCCCATGAATTGCGCGGTATAAAGGGAAGCCGGCGCGGAATACAAGTCGGTAGGACTGCCGGCCTGTTCGATGCGGCCGTTCTTCAACAACAAAATCTGGTCCGACATCGCCATCGCCTCGCCCTGGTCATGGGTGACGCACAAGGCGGACAGGTTCATCGACACGATCAGTTCGCGCAACCAAGCGCGCGCCTCTTCGCGCAGCTTGGCGTCCAGATTGGACAAGGGCTCGTCCAGCAGAATTACCGGCGGGTTGTAGACCAGCGCGCGGGCGATAGCCACGCGCTGCTGCTGACCGCCGGACAATTGATGCGGATAGCGCTCGGCCAAATGCCCCAGCCCCAGCTTGTCCAGAATCTGCCTCACCCTCGCGGCGATCTCCGCCGTCGGGGTCTGGCGCAGCTTCAAGCCATAGCCGACGTTCTGCGCCACGGTGCGGTGCGGCCACAAGGCGTAAGACTGGAACACCAGGCCCAGAGAACGCTGCTCCACCGCCAGGTTGCAACCGGCGGACGCGTCGTACAAGGGGCGGCCGTCCAACAGGATTTGACCGGCCGACGGCTGTTCCAACCCGGCGATGGCGCGCAGCAAAGTGGTTTTGCCGCTGCCGGAAGCGCCAAGCAAGGACACCACCTGGCCGGCGGCCAGATCAAAGGAAACACCCTTCAAAATAGGATTCTGCTCATAATTCAGATGCAGATCGCGCACGCTCAGCTTAGTCATGCAGTTTCACTCCCAGACGCAAGGCCAGCGCCAAGCCGGCGCCCACCATCAGAATATTGATCACCGACAAGGCCGCCACCTGGTCCACCGCGCCGGTGGCCCACAAGGACACCAGCAAGGAGCCGATCACTTCGGTGCCCGGCGACAGCAAATACACCGCGGTCGAATACTCCCGCTCGAAAATCATGAAGATCAGCAGCCAGCTGGACAGCAGGCCGAAACGGATCAAGGGCAAGGTCACGTCCAGACTGGTCCGCCGCTGGCTGGCCCCGGCGGTGCGGGCGGCCTCTTCCAGCTCCGGCCCCACTTGCAACAGGGCGCTCTGCACCAGACGCATGCCATAGGCCAGCCAGACCACGGTGTAAGCCAGCCAGATCGACAGCATGCTGTTCTTGGCGCCCTGCAGGCCGGGCACGAACAGGAACACCCACAGGAAGGCCAGGCCTGCCAGGATGCCCGGCACCGCGCGCGGCAGCAGTACCAGATAGTCCAACAGACGAGCGCCCCAATCATTGCGGCGATGTCCGGCGAAACCGACCAGGGTATAAAAGCCCACCGCCAGCGCGCCGCCGATGATGCCGACGCCCAGGGTGTTGACGATGGCGCGGACGATGTTGTCCTCCTCGAACACCAAGGCGTAATGATCCAGCGTCAAGGTCTCCAGCAAGGACACGCCCTCGCCCCAATGGCTGACCACCGAGCGCAGCGCGATGCCGGAAATCGGCACCACCACGGTGAGGAACAGCCACAGCAGCACGATGGCCAGCGCCAGATAGCGCCACGGTCCCAGCGACAGCGGATGCTGACGGCCGGCCTTGCCCTTGAGCGCGACGAAACGCTGAGCGCTGCGCAATAAGCGGCGCTGCAACAGGACCAGCGGGAAGGTGATGGCGATCAGGCACACCGCTACCGCCGCCATCAGATGATAGGACGGCACGCCGAGTTTATTGGTCAGCTTGTACAGATAAGTGGCCAACACCAGATGGCCCTCCGGGTCGCCCAACACCAGCGGCAAGCCGAAGACTTCAAACCCCAGAAAGACCACCAGCACGCCGGCGAACAGCATGGAGGGCATCACCATCGGCAGGCTGACGTCGCGCGCCACGCGAAAAGGACCGGCCCCGGCCACCCGCGCGGCCTCCTCCACGTCCGAACCCAAATTGCGCAGCGCCGCCGACGCGTACAGATAGACATGCGGCACATGGGTCAGCCCCGCCACCACCGCGATGCTGAGCAGGGAATAAATATTCCACGGCACCTCTTCCACGCCGAACCACTGCTTGAACCACAGGGAGTAAAACCCCACCGGTCCGGCCGCCACCACGTAGCCGAAGGCCAATACCATCGGCGACACGAACACCGGCGTCAGCAACAAGGGCTCCAGCCAGCGCCGGCCGGGCAAATCGGTGCGCGCCATCAAGAAGGCCAGCACCCCGCCCAGCGGAATGGCGATCAGCGCCATGCCGGCCGCGATCACCAGCGAGTTGCCCAGCGCGGACCAGAAATCGGGATCGGCGAACACAAAGCGGTAGGCGGCCAGCCCCACATTCTTGTCCGCCATGAAGAAGGGCTGATCCAGCAGGCTTTGATAGACCACCAGCGATAGCGGGGCCAGCACCAGCAAGGCCAGCGCACCCAAGACCAGCCAGCGGCTAGCGGCGCTCCAGCGCGGCCAGCCGCCGCGCGCGCGGGGCTGGGCGGCCGCGGCGGGGGCGGTCGGATTAATCGAGGAATTCATGCTTGCTCCCAGGCCTGCGCGCAGGCCTCTGCGCCGTCCGCGCGCGGCGGACGGCTGATTGAGTCATTGGAAACGTCGGCCGCAACGGCCGGAAGGGGACGCTATTTCTTCAGCGCCTGCTGCCACTGACGCATGAAATCCAGCCGCTTGGCCTGGTCCAGATAGACCAGCAGACCGGTGCCCACCTGGATGGGCTTGGCGCTGCCGCCCAATTGCTGGTTCAAGGCGGCGATGGAAGCCGCGCCGCTCACGTCGCTGCGCAGCGAGAACAGCTCGGACTGATTGGCCAGCACGCTCTGGCCGCGCTTGGACAGCAAATAGTCCAGCCACAGCCGCGCCGCACCGGGATTGCGCGCCTTCTTGGAGATGATGGCCAGCCGGCTGACCACCTGGGTGTAATCCTTGGGATAGACATAGCCGATGGCCGGGTCCTTCTTCGCCTTGGCGTAAGCGTAGGAACCGAGGATGTTGTAGCCGATCAGGTTTTCGCCCGAGGAAATCCGCTCCATCATCGCGCCGGTGGAGGTTTGCAGTTTGACGCCGCTGGCGCCGAGCGCGCGCGCCAGTTCCCAGGCGCCGTTGGCGTTATGGCGGACGTCCTGGGTCAGGAAGTTGAAGCCGACGCCGGACTTCTCCACATCGTACGTGGTGACCTTGCCCTTGAAGCGAGCCGGATTCGCCTTGAGGATGCGCACCAGATCGGCGCGGGTCTGCGGGATGTCCTCCGGCTTCAGCAAGCGCTTGTTGTAGACGATGGCCACCGGCTCGTAAGTGGTGCCGTAGGCCTGCTGCTGATAATGCGCCCAGGACGGCAGATTGGCCGCCTCCGGCGAAGCGTAGCTGGCGGCGTAGCCGTCATTGACGAACTTCACTTGCAGATCCATCGCCGAGCTCCACACCACGTCGGCGCTGGCGCTGCTGGCGGCGTTCTCGCTGATGAAGCGATTGTAGATCTCGGTGCTGTTCATATCGTGGTATTCCACCTTGACGCCGGGATACAAGGCCTGGAAATCCTTGATCAGGGGCCGCGCCGCGGCGCTGTCGGTGGCCGAATACACCACCACCTTGCCCTCCTTGACGGCGGCGTCCACCAGATTCTGATAACTGGCGGGATAGCCGGCGGGCACGGCCGCCCAGGCGGCGGCGGAACCCAGCGCGCAGCACAGCGCGGACAAGCTTCTGACTCTATTCATGGTGTTGCTCCTAGGTAGATGAAGATGTTCGCGACATCTTTCGAATCGCGCAGCTCTATTGGCTTCGCTTCCCCAGCCATGATATTAGAGTAAAGCTTTCAATCCGCTTTCAGTGACCCAACCATGCGCCTGCTCTTGGTGGAAGACAACCCGGCCCTGTCCGAATCACTGGCCCAGGCCTTGCGCCAGGCCGGTTTCGCCGTGGACTGCATGCTCAACGGCAGCGACGCCGATCATGTGCTGCGCACCCAGGATTACGCGCTGGCCATCCTGGACTTGGACTTGCCCAAGCTCAACGGCTGGGAGGTGCTGCGCCGGCTGCGCGCCCGCAAGCAAACGCTGCCGGTGCTGATCCTGACCGCGCACGGCTCGGTGGAAGAACGAGTGCGCGGGCTGGACCTGGGCGCCGACGACTATCTGGCCAAGCCCTTCGACCTCAACGAACTGGAAGCGCGGGTGCGCGCGCTGATCCGCCGCAGCCACGGCCGCGAAAGCCCGCTGCTGGAATTAGGCCCCCTCAGCTACGACAGCGTCGGCCGCCAGTTTCAGCTGAGCGGCGACGCGCTGCACCTGACGCCGCGCGAGCACGCGGTGCTGGAAGTGCTGATGCTGCAAGGCAGCAAGGCCATAGGCAAAAGCCAGCTGTCGGAAAAGATTTTCGGCCTGGACGAAAGCGGCAGCGCCGAAGCCATCGAAATCTATGTGCACCGCTTGCGCAAGAAGCTGGCCGGCCAGCCGGTTTCCATCGTCACCTTGCGCGGGCTGGGCTATCTATTGACCACACCGTAAATGCGACTCGCCCTCTCCCGCCTCAAACCCGCCAGCTTGCGCAAGCAATTGCTGCTCGGCCTGTCCGTTCCGCTGCTGCTGATGTTGGCGCTGGACGGCTGGATGACTTACGACCGCGCCTTGCAGGCGGCCAACACCGCCTTCGACCGCATGCTGCTCAGCTCCGGCCGCGCCATCGCCGACGGCGTCGCCGCCCACGACGGCGCCGTCAGCGTGGACATACCCTATTTCGCCTTGCAAATGTTCGAGTCCAACGCCTCCGGCAAGGTGTTCTACCGCGTCAGCCGCTCGGACGGCGCGCTGCTCACCGGTTACGACGATCTGCCGCTGCCGCCTCCGCGTCGGCGCGAGACCATCCGCTACCAGCCCGATTACATGGACATTTCCTACCACGGCGAAACGCTGCGCTTGCTCACCTTGAGGCTGTCGGTGCGCGACATGAGCACGCTGCGCAGCCAGGACGTGTGGATACAGGTGGCGGAAACCCCGGAGTCCAGGGAGCAGCTGGCGCGCACCCTGCTCATCGGCTCCCTGGCGCAGGAGGCGCTGCTCGGTGTCATCATGCTCGCCATCGTGCTGCTGGCGGTCGGCCATAGCCTGCGGCCCTTGCGCCGCTTGTCGCGCAATGTGGTGGCGCGCAAGGAAACCGATCTCAGCCCCCTGCCCAGCCGCGAGCTGCCCACCGAGTTGACGCCCTTGGTGGACGCGCTGAATCAGCAGGGCGTGCGCTGGCATAAATTGCAGGCGGCGCGCCGCCGCTTCATCGACGACGCCGCCCATCAGTTGAAGACGCCGCTGGCGGTGATGCGGACGCAGGCGGAGCTGGCGCGACGCCAGACGCTGGAAGCCTCATTGCGCCAGCAGCTGGACAAATTGCTCGCCTCGCTGGACAGCGCCAGTCACGGCGTGCACCAGCTATTGCAACTGGCGCGGGTGGAGCCGGACAACGGCCAGGCCATCGAACTGGACGATATGGACCTGGCCGCCTGGATCAGGGAATGGGCGCTGGAACAAGCACCCTGGGCTCATGGCCAGGGTGCGGATCTGGGTTACGAAGGGGAGGAAACGGTATGGGTGCGCGGCAACGCCGGTCTGCTGCGGGAATTGCTGGGCAATCTGCTGGACAACGCCATCCGCTATCATTCCGGCAACGGCGACTCGCGGATCACGATCGCGGCCGGGGCGCTGCCGGCGCCGTGGCTGCGCGTCGACGATAACGGCCCCGGCATCGCCGAGGCGGAACAAGACAAGGTATGGCTGCGTTTTTACCGCATCGCCGGCGCCGCCAGCAGCGGCAGCGGCCTGGGCCTGGCCATCGTCAGGGAGATCGCCCACCGACATGGGGCGACCGTGGAGTTGAGCCGCAACGCCGGCGGCGGCCTCAGCGTCAAGCTTCAGTTTCCGCCGGCCGGCAGGGGATAGGCTTGAAGCCCGTTCACGGGCTCGCGAGCGGAGACGAAAACCGCCGAGCAAGCGCTATGCGCATACGCGCATCTGCGTTTCGAAACGGCGCTCGCCTCATCGCGTCTCGCAGCGTGCGGCGGACTTTGAACAGCTTCTTAAAACGGCAGTTGGTATAAAGGATTGCGGCTGTCCGCGCCTTCGGCGCGAATGCGTTCCAGCTCGCTGCGCAGAGCGGTCTGCAACCACTGTTCTCGCATTTTGTCGCCTTCGGGATGCTCGTTCAGCATCCGGTACAAGGCCATGCCGTGGAAGGTGGTCATCATGGTCAGCAAGGTGGCGAAGAAGCCGGTGGAAATGGCGTAACGCGGAAACAGCGAGGCCATCATGGCGACGAAGCGGTCGCGGAAGTAGTTGCTGGAACTGGCCAGGAAGATTTCCCGCAGATCGGCGGTGGTGCGAGCCGCCATCAGCAGTTCCATCAGTACGATGTGACGCGGCGACAGCACCAGCGCCTTCATCAGCGCGACGATCCGTTCCTCCTCCGGCATCGTGCTGGACATTTCCGCCGCCAGCTTGAGGCCGGCCTCGAAAATATCGTCGACTACCTTGCGCCCTACCGGCAACATCAGTTCGTTCTTGGTGGCGAAATGGCGGAATAGGGCTCCCTGGGAGACGCCGGCCCGGCTGCAGATCAGCTGCACGCTGGTACCGTGATAGCCAAACTCCAGCAGACACTCGATGGCCGCTTCCACCAGTTTCCCAATGGTGGACTCCCTACGACTTTGTTGTGTTCGTCTAGTTTGCATTATATTCTTATGTCATGTTTATCCCAACCAAGGTCTGATGATACGCGAAACTTTTGCCATAAGCGAGGGCGAGCGCACGCTAAATAGGCCAGTGAGTAGTTTCAACTAGGGATAGCCGGAAAAATGCTGTTCTTTTTAAAGTTATTTCCCAATAACTCTTAAAAAGAGGTCGCAAATATTAAAATTACTATTATTAAATTGCGTAGTTTTGATGATTTGGAACATTTTGCGCGTCTTACTGTCTTGCCAGACGCCCCCAGCATGGACTCGCCGCCGGCGTGGCGTCCGCGCAACGCGCGAAAATAGCGGCAAGATCGCCGCGGATGTGAACAAAAACGCGCCATAGCAATGACGATGCTCGGCGACCGTCATCGACATCGTCACGCCCTCCCCGCCGGTCTTCTCCGCTTGACGACCCGCCTCAAGATAACAAGCAGACACTCAAGCAATGTCGACCTTAGAAAGCAGCTAGTTTCTAATCGAAAAAATAAATACGTTAAAACAACATTTCAACAAAAATACGATGTTGAATTACTTAAAGCGGGGAAATATGCACAGGCAAGTTCGCATTCGAACATTAACCGGCATTTCCTCGCTTATGCTGACAAAGCCTGACGGGCCGGCCGTCGACAACCGGCCCGCCGGGCTCAATTCAACTGCGCTCGTCCAAAGTCCACCCGCCCGAACGGACTGACGGCGTAAGCGCTCAAATCCTTGCTCGCCAAGGCGTATGCAGTGGGGTGGGCCAAGGGCAGCCACAAGGCCTGCTCCTGGATCAACTTCTGCGCCGCCAGATACAGCTTGGCGCGCTGGGCGAAATCGCTGCTCTTCTTGCCGTCGCTGATCAGCTTGTCCAGCTTGGCGTCGCAGAAGCGCGCGAAATTGGTGCCGGACTGCACCGCCGAGCAGGAAAACTGCGGGGTCAGGAAGTTGTCGGGGTCGCCGTTGTCGCCGGCCCAGCCCATGAACAATAGCTCATGTTCGCCGGCCTTGGCGCGCTTGATCAGCTCCCCCCACTCAATCACCTTGATCTGCACCTTGACGCCGATCTTGGCCAGGTCGGACTGCAGCAGCTCCGCGCCCGCCTTGGGATTGGGATTCAGCGTGCTGCCGCTGGGCCGCACCCACACCGTGGTTTCGAAACCGTCGGGATAGCCGGCTTGGGCCAGCAGTTTCTTGGCGCGCGCCGGATCGTAAGGATAGGGCTTGGCCCCCTTGTTATAGCTCCAGGTATTCGGCGGATAAGGCAGGTCCGCCGCGGTGGCGGTATTGTCGAACACCGTTTTCAGATAAGAGTTCTTGTCGAAAGCCAGGTTGAGCGCTTGCCGCACCAAGGGGTTGTTCAACGGTTTTTTCTGGCTGTTGAAGGCGACGAAGGCGGTCATGAAGGCCGGCGTTTGCAGAACCCGCAGCTTGGGATCCGCCTTGGCCGCCAGCACGTCCTGCGGCTTGGGCGACAAGGCCAGCTGGCATTCGCCGGCTCTCAGCTTCTGCGCGCGCACCGCCGAATCCGGCGTGATCGCGTAAATCAGCGCGCCGACCTTGGGCTTGGCTCCCCAATAAGCCGGATTAGGCGCGTAGCGCACCACGGCGTCCTTCTGGAAGCTGCGGAAGACGAAGGGCCCGGTGCCGATTGGCTTGGCGTTCAAGTCCGCCTGGCGGCCGGCCGCCTGCAACTGCCCGGCGTACTCGGCCGAATAGATGGACGCGAAGCCCATGGTCAGGCTGGACAGGAAGGTGGCTTCCGGATAGTTGAGCTCGAAACGCACAGTATTGGCGTCCACCTTCTGCACCGCCTTGATCAGCTTGGGAAACTGCATGGATTGCGCGTGCGGATAGCCGTTCGGCGCGCTCTTGTACCAAGGATGGGCCGGATTGAGCATGCGTTCGAAAGTGAACACCACGTCGTCGGCCGTCAGCTTGCGGCCGGGCTTGAAGTAATCGGTGGAGTGAAAGGCCACATTGGGCCGCAGCTTGAAGGTGTAGCCGAGGCCGTCGTCGCTGACCTGCCAAGACGCGGCCAGGCCCGGCACCACTTTGCGGGCGGCCGGATCGTATTCGACCAGGCGGTTCATCAGCACGTCCGCCGACGCGTTGGTGGTGACCAGGGAGTTGTACTGCACCACGTCGAAACCTTCCGGATTGGCGTCGGTGCACACCGTCAACGGGCGCGCGGCCAGCGCCAGGGTAGGCGCCAGGGCCAGGGCCAACAGCGTCAATTGCTTGTTCATCGGCATTTCCTCATCAAACAGCATGGCATCTTCGGTATCAGAAACGAAGGTTAAGCGAATAAGCGAAAAAAACAAACCATCGATTATGCATATTCATATTCGCGACGCGGCCAAGCATGGAGTTTGAGGCCGGCGCAAATTGCCGCTACAGTCAAAGCGGACAGCCAGAATACAAAGCGCCATCGACATGAACCGCCGCCACTGCCTGCTTGCCCTGTTTTTGACCAGCTTTGTCGCCGCGCCGCTGCGCGCGGCGCCGGGCCCTGCGCTGGACATCCTGACCGAGGATGACCCACCGCTGACTTTCGAGCAAGACGGCAAGGCCGCCGGCCTGGTGGTGGAAGTGGTGCAAGGGATACAACGCCGCGTCGGCAACCACGACCCCATTGCCGTGGTGCCTTGGGCGCGCGGCTATCGCCAGGCGCAACAGCAGCCGAACACCGTGCTGTTCAACACCAACCGCACCCCGGAACGGGAGCGCATGTTCAAATGGGTGGGCCCGGTCACCGAAACCCTGGGCTGCCTGTTTGTGCGGCGCGACAGCCCGATCAAACTGCAAACGCTGGACGACGCCCGCAAACTGCCGCAAATCATGGTGGTGAGAGACTGGTATCTGCAACAGCTGCTGAGCGCGCAGAACTTCTCCAACCTGGCCACCGTGGCCACGCCGGACCAGTTGCTGACCATGTTGATGCGCAAGCGCGCCGACGTCATCGTCAGCGAAAACACCACCTTGCCGCATCAATTGCGCCAGCAGGGCTTCGACCCGGCCCAAGTGCGCAAGGCGCTGACCTTTTCCCACACCTACGGCTACATCGCCTTTTCCCGTCAGACCCCGGACGCGGTGATCAAGGCCTGGCAACAGGCGCTGGACGAGATGAAGCGCGACGGCAGTTTCGCCGCGCTGTACCGGCGCTGGCTGCCCGGCGAAACGGCGCCGGGCATCAATCCGCCCGCCCCGTGAAACACTCGAAACGGCCGCGCCACCAGGACACCAGCTCCTCGGGCGGCAAGGAGCGCGAATACAGATAGCCCTGGCCGCTATGGCAGCCTCGCGCCAGCAGCAAGGCGTGCTGGGATTCGGTTTCCACGCCCTCGGCCAGCACTTGCAGGCTCAGGCTTTCCGCCATGGACACGATGGCCGCCACCATGGCCAGATCGCGCTCGTCGCTGTCCAGCCGCATGATGAAGCTGCGATCTATCTTCAATTCATCGATGGGCAGCCGCTTGAGATAGGACAGCGAGGAAAAACCGGTGCCGAAGTCGTCCACGCTGATGTGAAAGCCCATGCGCTTGAGCGTCGGCAAGGCTTTCATCGCGCTGTCCGCGTCCATCAGCGTGCCCTCGGTGATTTCCAGGCACAATTGCTCCGGCGGCGCGCCGCTTTCCTCGGCGATCGCGCGCAAACGCGCGACGGCGTCCGGCAAGCCGAAAAAGCGCGCCGACAGATTGACGCTGACGCGCCAGGGCGGCAGGCCCTGCCCTCTCCAGGCCATCACCTGGCTGCAGACATTGCGAAACACATACTCGTCGATATCGATGATCAGGCCAGTTTTTTCGGCGATGGCGATGAACTCCGCCGGCGACTGCTTGCGCCCGTCCAGCTCCCAACGCAACAGCGCCTCCATCCCCAGCATGTCCTGGCTGCGCAGCGTCATCTGCGGCTGGTACTCCAGCCGCAGCTCCCGTCGCTGCAAGGCCTGACGCAAGCCGGTCTCCACTTGCAGGCGCTGGCGCACGCCGTCCGCCATATCCTCGGAGAAGAAGCAATAACCGTTCTTGCCCGCGTACTTGGCGCGGTACATCGCCATATCCGCATCGCGCATCAGCCCTTCCGGCGTATCCGCGTCGCAGGGATAGCAGCTGATGCCGATGCTGGCGGACAGGAAATAGCGGTGGTCTCCGTCCTGGTACGGCGCCGCCAGCGCCGCCAGCACCTGCTCGGCCAGGCTGTCGGCCGCGCCGTCGGCGGCGTTCTCGGCCAAGGCGACGAATTCGTCGCCGCCGATGCGGAACAAAAGATCGTGGCCGCTCACGCAGGCGCGCAAGCGTTCAGCCACGATGCGCAACAGGCGGTCCCCCACCTCATGCCCAAGGTTGTCGTTGATGAAGCGGAAATCGTCCAGGTCCACCAAAAGCAGATACAGGCTCCGCCCTGAGCGCCGATGATTCCTCAAGCTCCATTGCAGCCGCTCGTTCAACTGCACGCGGTTGGGCAGTTGAGTCAGGCTGTCGTGCTTGGCGAGAAACTCGATATTGAGCTGCGAACGCTTCAGCGTGGACACGTCGCGGGCAAAGCCCATCGCGCGCCGCGGCCGCCCCTGTTCGTCCCGCCACAGGCTGGCGCTCACCTGCATCCAGACCTGCCCCGCCTCCGGCAGGGCGACGCGAAACTGACACTCGTGCAGGCTTTCTCCGGCCTCGGCCGGCAAGGCCTGCCAACGCCGGCGCAACTCGTCCAGGTCCTCCGGATGGATTTGCGCCAGCAAGGCGTCCAGACTGTCGTGACGATAATCCTCGGCCCGCCCGAAAATCCGCCCCACCGGCCCTTCTTCGTGCAAGACCCCGTCGCCCAGGTCCAGCTCCCAGGCGATTTGTTCCGCTGCGTACAGCGCCTGCTTCAAGCGCATCGCCGAGCGGCGGCGCTCGCCGATCAAGCGCCCCACCCGCGCCAGCAGCTCCGCCACCGAAAACGGCTTGAACAAGAACTCCTGCACGCTGTTCTGCAGCATACGCAGCCGCAGCGAATCGTCGGCGCGCGCCGACAGCATCACCACCGGGATGTCCTCGGTCTGGCGGTTGCCGCGCAAAGCCGACACAAACTCTTCTCCGCCCATTCCCGGCATCATCAGATCGCTGATGATCAGGTCCGGCTGCTCGCTCTGCGCCAAACGCAGGCCGCGGCCGCCCTCCGGCGCCGTCATCACCCGATAATGCTTGCCCAGCGCGCCGGCGATGAAGGCGCTCATATCGATGTTGTCCTCCACCAGCAGCACCAACGCCTGGGCGCCCTTGTCCGGTGCGGCGCCCCCCTCGGCCTGCGGCGACGCGGGCGCGGGCACCGCGCCGCCGGCCAGCAAATCGTCCAGACGCAAGTCTTCCGACTCTATCGGCGCACCCGCCGGCGCCAACAGAGGCAGGCTGAGGCGGAACAAGGCGCCGCCGCCCTCCGCGGCGAACAAGCTCACCTTGCCATGGTGCAGTTCGATGAATTCTTTGACGATAGCGAGGCCAAGCCCGGTGCCGCCGTGCCGGCCGTAATCGCCGTCCTCCACTTGCACGAAGCGCTCGAACACCTTGTCGCGCATCTCGGCCGGCACGCCGGGCCCGTTGTCCTGCACCCGGATGCCGGCCTGGCTTCCTCTCAGCTCCAGCGCAATCTGAATGCGGCCGCCGTCCGGCGTGAACTTGAAGGCATTGGACAGCAGGTTCAGCAATACGCGCTGCAATTTGATCGCGTCCACCTGCGCCGACGCCGTTTTCGGCGCCGCCACTTGATAGTCGATATGCCGGTCGCTGGCCAGCGAAGTAAAATAAGAGGCCACGTGACGCACCAGCTCGGCCAGGTCCAGCTGCGCGTAGCGCAGCTTCAGTTCCCCCGCGTCCAGCTTGGCCACGTCCAGCAAATCGTTGACCTGCTGCAGCAACATGCGCGCCTGCCGCTGGATCATCAGCAGATTGGGGCTCTCCTCCGGCTCGGCCTGGCCTGTCAAAAAGCGTTCTACCTGACCCAGAATCAGAGTCAGCGGCGTGCGCAACTCATGGCTGACATTGGCGAAGAAGCGGGTCTTCATCTGATCCAGCTCGCGCATCTGCTGATTCAAGCGGGCCAGCTCGTTATTGGATTCCTTCAGATCGGTGTTGGCCCGGGCGATTTGCGCATGCTGGTTCACCATTTCCGCTTCTAGCGCCGCCGCGTCCATTGCCCGCCATTCCGCCGGCTGACTCTGCTGCGGCTGGCTCCGTTTCAGGCGCACGAACTCGCTGACGTCCTGCGCGCTGTGAATGATGCAGGCCACGCTGCCGTCTGCGCGCTTCACCGGCCAGTTGGTCGGACTCCAATAGCGCTCTTCGAAACTGCCGTCCGGCCGCGGGATATCGTATTTCTGCATCGCCATGCTGTCCTCGACCCCGGTGGCCAGCACGCGCTGCAAAGAAATGCGCAGATTGCGCGAGCCCTCGCCTTCCGGCTCGGCGGGATTGACCGGAAAGATGTCGAACAGATTGCGCCCCAGGATGGACTCGCGCCGGGTCAAGGTCGTCTGCAGATAAATATCGCTGGCGGCGATGACGTTGAAATCGGTATCCAGCACTAAATACAGGCCGGGGGCCCGTTCGAACAGCAGCTGGAAATCCGGTGCGGCAATCGCAACCTGCGCGTTCAACGCCAACGCAGCCTCCTATCGGTGGGGTTCGCGGATCAAGGGCGGCAAGACTGCCGTCATATTCCTCATTAAATATGATATTCGTATATCCACTCAACTCCAGTGCCGTATCGACGCGTCGACGCGTAAAAAAACCCCGGCCAGGGCCGGGGTGGTTTGGCGTCCGCCTGCGCGGATCAGGCGTAGCTGTCGGTGGACGGGCAGCTGCACACCAGATTGCGGTCGCCGTATACGTCGTCGATGCGGTTGACGCTGGGCCAGAACTTGTTTTCCAGCACATAGTCCAGCGGGAAAAGACCGGTTTCGCGGCTGTACGGACGCTGCCAGTCGCCGGCGATGTCGGCCTTGCTGTGCGGCGCGTTGCACAAGGGATTGTTGTCCGCCGGCCACACGCCGTTCTGCACCTGGTCGATTTCCCGACGGATAGCCGCCATCGCCGCGATGAAGCGATCCAGCTCAACCTTGGGCTCGGACTCAGTCGGCTCAATCATCAGCGTGCCCGGCACCGGGAAGCTCATGGTCGGCGCGTGGAAGCCGTAATCCATCAGCCGCTTGGCCACGTCCACTTCGGTCACGCCGCTGGCGGCCTTGAGCGGACGCAGATCGATGATGCACTCATGAGCCACCCGGCCGTTGGCACCGGTGTACAGCACCGGGAAATGCTCGGCCAGCCGCGTCGCCACGTAGTTGGCGGACAGCAAGGCGTTCTCCGTGGCCTGCTTCATGCCTTCCGCGCCCATCATCGCGATATACATATAGGAGATGGGCAGGATGGAGGCGGAGCCGAACGGCGCCGCCGACACCGCGGTCTGGCCCGGCTGGGCGGTGGGCACCGAGGCCACCACGTGGTTGGCGATGAAGGGCGCCAGATGCGCTTTCAGGCCAATGGGGCCCATGCCCGGGCCGCCGCCGCCGTGCGGGATGCAGAAGGTCTTGTGCAGGTTCATGTGCGACACGTCGGCGCCGATGTCGGCCGGACGGCACAAGCCCACCTGGGCGTTGAGGTTGGCGCCGTCCATATACACTTGGCCGCCGTGCTGATGGATGATCGCGCAGATTTCGCGGATAGGCTGCTCGAACACGCCGTGGGTGGACGGATAGGTGATCATCAGCGCCGCCAGCTGAGCCGAATGCTGCTCGGCCTTGGCTTTCAGATCCGCGACGTCGACGTTGCCGGCCTCGTCGCAATCCACCACCACCACCTGCATATTCATCATCTGCGCGGTGGCCGGGTTGGTGCCGTGGGCGGAGCGCGGAATCAGGCAGATATTGCGTTGGCCGTCGCCGCGCGACTCATGGTAACGGCTGATCGCCAGCAGGCCGGCGTACTCGCCCTGGGCGCCGGAATTGGGCTGCATCGAAATGATGTCGAAACCGGTGATCGCGCGCAGCTGCGTTTCCAGGCCGGCGATCATTTCCAGATAGCCCACCGTCTGTTCGCGCGGGGCGAACGGATGCATATTGGCGAACTCCGGCCAGGTGATCGGGATCATTTCGCTGGTGGCGTTGAGCTTCATGGTGCAGCTGCCCAGCGAGATCATCGAATGATTCATCGCCAGATCGCGGCTTTCCAGCTTCTTCATATAGCGCAGCATCTCGTGCTCGCTATGATGGGTGTTGAACACCGGGTGGCTCATGAAGGCGGATTCACGCTTCAGTCCGGCCGGAATCGCGTCGGCGGCCGCGGCGTCCAGCGCGGCGATGTCGGCGCTCTTGCCGGTGAAGATTTCGATCAGACGAGCCAGATCGGCCTCGCTGGCCGCCTCGTGGAAGGCGACGCCCAGCACATTGCCGCCGGCGCGGCGCAGATTGTAGCCGGCGGCCAGCGCCGCCTGATACACCGCCTCGGCCTTGGGCGCCTCAACCTGCACCGTGTCGAAGAAGCGGTCGAACACCAGCTTGCCGCCGGCGGCCTTGACCGCGTGGGCGAAAATGGCCGCCAGGCGGTGAATGCGGGCGGCGATGCGCTTGACGCCTTCCGGACCGTGGTACACCGCGTACATGCCGGCGATATTGGCCAGCAGCACCTGGCTGGTGCAGATATTGGAGTTGGCCTTTTCGCGGCGGATATGCTGCTCGCGGGTCTGCAGCGCCATGCGCAGCGCGGTCTTGCCCTTGGCGTCCACCGACACGCCGATGATGCGGCCCGGCGCAGAGCGCTTCATCTCGTCCTTGAAGGCGAAGTAAGCGGCGTGCGGGCCGCCGAAGCCCATGGGCACGCCGAAGCGCTGGGTATTGCCGATGGCCACGTCCGCGCCCATCTCGCCCGGCGATTTCAACGCCACCAAGGCCATGATGTCGGCGGCCACCACCGCCACCGCGCCCTTGGCCTTGACCGCGGCGATGTGCGGGGTCAGGTCGATCAGATCGCCGGCTTCGCCCGGATATTGGAACAAGGCGCCGAAGTATTCGCCCTTGCCCGCCTCTTCCGGATGGCCCTGCACCAGCTCGAAGCCGAAGTACTTGGCGCGGGTCCGCATCACGTCCAGGGTTTGCGGCAGCACGCGGCTGTCTACGAAGAACTGGCCGGACTTGGCCTTGGACACGCGGCGCGCCATCGCCATCGCCTCGGCGGCGGCGGTGGCCTCGTCCAGCAAGGAGGCGTTGGCCAGTTCCAGACCGGTCAGGTCTATCACCATTTGCTGGAAGTTCAGCAAGGCTTCGAGACGGCCCTGGGCGATCTCGGCCTGATACGGAGTGTAAGCGGTGTACCAGCCCGGGTTTTCCAGCAGATTGCGCAGGATCACCGTCGGAGTCAGCACCGGGTAATAGCCCTGGCCGATGAAGGATTTATTGACCACGTTCTTGGCGGCGACGGCCTTCAGCGCGGCCAGCGCCTCGGCTTCCGGCATCGGATCCGGCAGCTCCAGCTTGCGGTTCAGGTGAATGTCGGCCGGCAGCGTCTGCGCCACCAGTTCATCGATGGAGGCCACGCCGATGGCGGCCAACATTTGCTCGCGCTCGGCGTCGGACGGGCCGATGTGGCGGGAGATGAATTCTTTGCGGTTGAAAAGTTCGGAGAGAGACATGAGTACGGGGCCTTCTGTGCTTGCCGTCCGCGCCGCGGCTTGCGCGGCCAATCGGGTGTTGCTGGATATCCGGGCGAAAAAAACGCCTCGCGGTCGATTAGGACTGCGAGGCGGTTTTCACCATCAGGCGCCAATTTCCTTGGCGTAGGCGGCGGCGTCCATCAGGGCGTCCAGGTCCGCCGGATCCGCCGGCTTGATCTTGAAGAACCAGCCGGCGCCGTAGGGCTCGCCGTTGGCCAGTTCCGGTTCGGCTTCCAGTTCCTCGTTGATGGCCAGCACTTCGCCGGCAATCGGACAGTAGATGTCGGAAGCGGCTTTCACCGACTCCACCACGCCGGCCTGCTCTTCCTTGGCGAGCTTGGCGCCCACTTTCGGCAATTCGACGAAAACGATGTCGCCCAGCAGTTCCTGCGCGTGCTCGGTAATGCCCACGGTCACGGAGCCGTCGGCTTCCAGGCGCAGCCATTCGTGGCTTTCAACGTATTTGAGTTCGGCGGGGATGTTGCTCATGAGTGTCTCCAGTCAAATCCAGGTCTTAAACGATATTCCCGGCCGCGTCGCGCGGCCTGCCCAAGCACGCCGCTCAGGCGAAAACTTTTTTGCCGTTGCGCACGAACGGCATTTTGACCACGCGCACCTCGGTCAAGGTTCCGCGCAGGTCCACCAGCGCCGTATCGCCGGTGCCGGCCGGCACGCGCGCGATCGCGATGGAGTGTTTGAGGGTGGGCGAGAAGGTGCCGCTGGTGATCACGCCCTCGCCTACGCCTTCCACCACCACTTTCAGGCCTTCGCGCAGCACGCCGCGGCCTTCCAGCACCAGGCCCACTTGCCTGGTTTTCAGGCCGGCGGCTTTCTGCGCCTCCAGCGCCTTGCGGCCGATGAAATCGCGCTCCGCCGGTTCCCAGGCGATGGTCCAACCCATGCCGGCCTCCAGCGGGGAAACGGTTTCATCCATATCGTGGCCGTAGAGATTCATGCCGGCTTCCAGGCGCAGGGTGTCGCGCGCGCCCAGACCGATCGGCGCCACGCCGGCGGCCTGCAGTTGCTGGAAGAAGGCCGCGGCCTCGACGCCAGGCAGCATCACCTCCAGGCCGTCTTCCCCGGTGTAGCCGGTGCGGGCGTAGAACCAATCGCCGGCGGGCTGGCCTTGGAAGGGCTTCAAGGCCTGGATAACGTCGGCGAGCTCGGGCTTGACCGCGCAGACCTTGGCGATGGCCTGCGGGCCCTGCACCGCCAGGATGGACAGATCGCGGCGCACCTTGATGTCCACGTCGAAATCCGCCTTGCGCCCTTCCATCCAGGCCAGGTCCTTGTCGGTGGTGCCGGCGTTGATCACCATGCGGTAGCCGTAGGAGGTCAGATAGACGATCAGATCGTCCACCACGGTGCCGTCGGGGGTGAGCATGCCGGAATACAGCGCCTTGCCTTCGAAGCCGAGCTTGGCCACGTCGTTGGCGATCAAGCGCTGCAGCCAGACTTTGGCGTCCGGGCCGCTGATGTCCAGCACCGTCATATGGGAAACGTCGAACATGCCGGCGTCGCTGCGCACGATCTCATGTTCCTTGAGTTGGGAGCCGTAATGGATGGGCATTTCCCAGCCGGCGAAATCGACCATCTTGGCGCCGGCGGCGATATGGGATTCAAACAGGGGGGTGCGTTTCGGGGCCGTCATCGGTGCGTCCTTAGCAAAAGCGTGTAGTGTTGCTCTATTCCCTACACCCCTCTGTCCCTGCACCTGAGATTTTCCGGCCTTGCGGCCGTTAGCCCCTTCGGTGGGCATCCGCGGATGCCGCTCTCCAGATTCGGCGAACTGGCTGCGGCCAGTCCGATGATGCAGTCCTTTTGCCTGAGCGATTGCGGGTGCGCTTGCGCCTTCGGCGGTGGCGCGGACGGCCACTCTCTCCTGCATGACGAGCCAGATTATGGTTGCTGGGCCGGGGCTTGGCAAGCCGTGTTTATCTTCAACTTAAACAATGACTTAAAATATTCGAAATCGCAAAACATTGAACCGGCATTGCTTCGTTTAAGATCGATTACGAACATATTTCATTTCCTTATCGATCAAAAAATAGATGACCACCCCATTGCGCCGGCGCTGATCGTAAGATGACATCCATCTTGACCAAGCACGATCTCTATCCGATCTGGAAAGGAAACCGCGATGCGAAAACTGATCAACGATCCGCGCCATGTGGCGCGGGAGATGCTGGAAGGCCTGGCCGACACCCTGCCCGGCCTGGCGCTGCTCGAGGAAGAAAACGTCTTGCTGCGGGCGGACCTTCCCGCCGGCGGCCTGCGCGACAAGGTGGCGCTGATTTCCGGCGGCGGCAGCGGCCACGAACCGGCCCACGCCGGCTACATCGGCCACGGCATGCTGGACGCCGCCGCGGTGGGCGACGTGTTCACCTCGCCCAGCGTAGACACCGTGCTGGCGGCGATCCGCGCCGTCGCCGGCCCCAAGGGCGTGCTGCTCATCGTCAAGAACTACACCGGCGACCGGCTCAACTTCGGCCTGGCGGCGGAACTGGCCCGCGCCGAGGGCATCGCCGTCGACAGCGTGGTGGTGGCCGACGACGTGGCGCTTCGCGACACCGTGGAGCCGGCGCGCAGGCGCGGCATCGCCGGCACGGTGCTGGTGCACAAGATCGCCGGCGCGGCGGCCGCCTCCGGCGCCGGCCTGGCCGAGGTCGCCGCCGCTGCGCGGCAGGCTGCGGAACAAGTGGCCACCATGGGCGTGGGCCTGGGCGCCTGCACGGTGCCGGCCACCGGCCTCCCCGGTTTTCAACTGGACAGCGGGGAGGCGGAACTGGGCCTGGGCATACACGGCGAAGCCGGCGTGCGCCGCGTGGCGACGCCATCGGCCGCCGATTTGTGCGCAACGCTGCTGGATGCCATCTTGCAAGACCGCGGCTGGCGCTCGGGACACAGGGTGGCGCTGCTGGTCAACGGCCTGGGCGGCACGCCGCCGATGGAGCTGGCCATCGTCGCCCGCGCCGCGCTGGCTCATCTGCGCCTGCGCGGCCTACAGGTGGAACGCGCCTGGAGCGGCAACTTCATGACCGCGCTGGAAATGCCCGGCTGCTCCTTGTCCCTGATGGCGCTGGACGAACAGCGCCTCAACTGGCTGGATCAAACCACCCTGGCGCCGGCTTGGCCCGGCTCAGGCCGTCTGCCGGCGCAACGCCAGCTGCGCGCCGCGCCGCCGCGCGACGCTTTCACGCCCTCGGCCGCCGCGGCCGATCCCCGTTTGCGCACCGCGGCCTGGGCCGCGGCCGACGCGCTGGACGCCGCCGAGCCGCTGTTGACCGAACTGGACGGCGCGGCCGGGGACGGCGATCTGGGCGTCAGCATGCAGCGCGGCGCGGCCGCGATCCGGGCCTTGCCCGACAGCGCATGGAGCGACCCCGCCACGGCGCTGCGCGCGGTCGGCCAGGCCTTGCGCCAAGCCATCGCCGGCAGTTCCGGGCCTTTCTACTCCACCGCCCTGCTGCGCGCGGCGCGGCGGCTGGACACGACGACCCCGCCCACCCCGAAGGACTGGGCGGCCGCCTTTCTGGACGGCGTCGCCGCCGTCGCGGAACTGGGCGGCGCGCAAGTGGGCGACCGCACCATGCTGGACGCCTTGTCCCCCGCCGCCGACGCTTTCGCCTCCGCCCTGGACGCCGGACAGACTCCAGAGACGGCCTGGCGTTCGGCGCTGACAGCGGCGGAGCGCGGCTGCGCGGCAACCGCCTCCATGCGGCCGCGCCTGGGCCGGGCCAGCTATCTGGGCGAACGGGCGCTGGGCGTGCCGGACGCGGGTGCCAGCGCCGCGCTGGTCTGGTTGAAGGCGCTGACCGGCTAGCGCCAGGCCATGGGCCGCCGCGCCCCCGCGGCGGCCCTGGCGATCAGGCCGGTCTCTCCGGCTCGGCCTCCATCGACGGATAGATCCAATCCACGCCCAGCGCCTGCCCCCACAGGCAGTCGCCCAGATCGTAATGCCACCATTCCTCGGCATAATTGCTGAAACCGGCCTGCTTCATCAGATTGAACAAGACGCGGCGATTGTGACGCACCGTCAGCCAGCGCTCGGAGGAAAAACCCAGGGCCGGATCATGCGGCGCTTCGAAGAAATCGGTGCGCGACGCCGGCTCCGCCGCATCGAAGGCCGTGCCGAAATCGCAGATCTCGCCCGTGTCCATCCGGCAGATCGCCAGGTCCACGGCGCCGCCGGAATTGTGCGGCAACACCGCGAAACGGGCGGTGTCGTCCGGGTGGGCGGCGAACAGTCGCGCCTGCCGCTCCACCGCCGCCGCGTCCCAGTCCGGGTGCGCGGCGCGCACATCGTCCAGCACCATCTGAAACAGATCCGCCTGGGTTTCGCGGCTGCGGTAGGCGTCGAACAGCAGCAAACCGTACTCCGGCGCCAGCCGCGCCGCCGTCTCGCGCAAGCGGCTCGCGACAAAGGACCGCGCCGACATGCCTTCGGCGCAGCCTTTGCGGCCGGCGCGGTAATAGCTGTTTTCCGGAAACAGGCCGTCCGCGCGCTCAAGCGCGCAGGGCGCGTTCTCCGCCCGCATCCGCGCCAGCGTCTGCGCGTCCGGCAGCGGATAGGTGAAATCGATGTCGACGAGCGCGTGATCGGCGGCGCTTATCCTCATGGCAACTCCCGGTCTGAAAGCAAAGCGCCCTAGTAGGCCACCAGCCGGCGGCATAGGCAAGCCCGTTTACTCATGACGATAGGCTTGCGCAAAAAGAAAACGCGGCCTAAGCCGCGTTTGGGATCCGACATTGCCTCTCCTTCATGAAGGATCGGCGTAACGCTCCTTCACCTGCCAGACATAGACCGGCAAGCCCAGCAGCAGCAGAATCATGCCCCACATCACGATGTCGGCGCCGGAGCCGTACAAGGCCCAGACCGAATAGGCGAAACCCACGCCGGCGAAGCACAGCGGCGCCAGGAAGTCCTTGCGCTGGAACTGCTGGGGGCGCATCAGCATGATGGCGAGCAAGGCCATCGAGCAAAAGGCGTAGGGCAGCAAAGTGGTGGCGGTGGCCAGCAGGATGATGAACTCGAAAATCTTGACGCCGCCGTCGCCGCCGGCGTACTTCATCGCCATCAGCACCGTCACCAGCCCGCTGGACAGCAGCAGGCCGAAAATGGGCACGCCCTCGCGGTTCATCTGGGCGAAACGGCGGGGAAACAGACCGTCGTGCGCGGCCGCGGCCGGCACGTGCGCCTGCATCAGGCTCCAGCCGTTGAGCGCGCCGAAGCAGGACACGATGGCGCCGAAACCCACCAGGTAATAGCCCCAATCGCCCCACATCAGCCGGGCGGCGTCGGCGAAGGGCGCCTGGGAGGCGGCCAGCATCGCCGGCGGCATCAAGCCCATCAAGGCCACCGTGGACAGGATGTAGAGCACGGTGGCGATCAGGGTGCCCAGCACCGTGGCGCGCGGAATGTTTTTTTCCGGCTCGATCACGTCGCCTGCCGGCACCGACGCCGATTCCAGCCCCAGAAAGGCCCACAGGGTCAGCGCCATGGTGGCGGACACCGAACTGAGCAGCGGCTTGTCGTGAGGGTTGAACACGATATTGTCCGGCTGCATGTGGAAAAAGCCGATGAAAGTGACGGCGGCCAGCGGCAACAGCTTGAGCAAGGTGGTCGTCACCGCCACCAGGCCGGAACTGCGCGCGCCGCGGCTGTTGATCCAGGTGACGATCCAGATCAGGCTGATGGCGAACACGCCGGCCAACACATTATTGTGGCCCAGCGCCGGAACGAATACCTGCATATAGCTGGTGGCGGCCACCGCCAGGGCCGCATTGCCGGCCCACAGCGCAATCCAGTAGCCCCAGGCGATCCAGAAGCCGGCGAAACCGCCGAAGGCTTCGTGAATATAGGCGTACGGCCCGCCTTCCTTGGGCAGGATGGCCGCCAGCCGGGCAAACACCAAGGCCAGGCAGATCGCGCCGGCGGCGGTGAGCAGCCAGCCTATCATCGACACGCCGCCGAACGGCGCCAGCGACGCGGGCAGCAGGAACACGCCGGAGCCGATCATATTGCCCACCACCAAGGCGGTGCACATCCATACGCCCAGCGCCCGGGTCTTGGTCTTGCTGTCTAAATTGGTATTGCTCAAGGCTTGGTCTCCATCGGGCCTGCCGATTGACGGGCGCGCCGCGCGCGCATGTTTACGTTCATGCGATGGCGCCGGCGGAATTGGCCTGGCCAGTTCCGTTCGCATTCAGACTGATACGGCTGAAAAAGCGCCCATGATAGAGGGCCTCGCCCGCAAGCTGGGCATGCTTTCTTCAAACCGCTTGACCGGAGTCAACTGAAGCGGGACTTTGCGCCAGTGCGCGCGCATGAAAAAAAGGCGGCATTAGAACACAAATTCGACATAAAAACATGTCGCATTTTCCGCATATCAAGGAGAAGACGATGGCGACCCGCTTGCCGCGGCCGATGATGCGCAACAAGCGCGTGCGCAGATGCCAATATAGGCCAGCCGGGATGGAAAAAAAGACGTCAAACGCATAATTTTGGCATAAAACGGCGCAATTCAGCCGGCAAGCACCGGTCCGACCGGCACGCGCGCCAGCGACCAATGCGCTCGCGCCCACTGCCACAACTCGGCCAGGCCGCCGCACTCCTCCGGCGGAACATGCCCCAGGCGGCTTAAGGCCAGGCGCAAGGCCGCGGCGGCGTCCTCGGCCGCCACCGCCGGCGCCAGCGTCTGCTTGGACAGCTTCTCCCCCGCGGCGTTGACCAGCACCGGCAGATGACAATAACCCGGCGTCGCCATGCCCAGCGCCTGCTGCACCGCGACTTGGCGCGGCGTGGATACCAGCAGGTCGGCGCCGCGCACCACATCGTTCACCCCTTGTTCCGCGTCGTCCACCACCACGGCCAATTGATAGGCCCAAAAGCCGTCCGCGCGCAGCAAGACGAAATCGCCGATGTCGGCCGTCAGATTCTGACGGTAGGGCCCTTGCAGGCGGTCCGCCACCACGGTGTCGCCGGGCGCCGCCCGCAAGCGCCAGGCGCGGCCGCCCTCTTCCGGACGCCGCCGCCGACAATGGCCGGGATAGACGTAGCCGTCCAGGCCGCGCCGCGCGGTCTTGGCGATCTCCTTACGCGTGCAATTGCACGGATAGGCGTGGCCGGAGGCGATCAACTGCTCCAGCGCCTGACGATACAGCTCGTGGCGACGGCTTTGATACACCACTTCGCCGTCCCATTCGAAGCCATAGGCGTCCAGCGTGCGCAGGATGGCGTCGGCGGCCCCGGCCACCTCGCGCGGCGGGTCCAGATCCTCCATCCGCAGCAGCCACTCGCCGCCGCGCGCGCGCGCCTCCAGATAACTGCCGACGGCGGTGCACAAGGAGCCGGCGTGCAGCAAGCCGGTGGGACTGGGGGCAAAACGCCCGCGATAGCGAGAAGAGTTCATGACGGATAGGAAATTTACGGCGGCAATGCGTTGTGAAGGGAATTTCTGGCTAATAATGTTGACTGATACGCTCGAATCATCGCCCCGCCGCCGCGCCAAACGGCGCCGGCCGGCTTTCGACGACCAAGGAGCTGAACATGGCCTACGTTGTAACCGATGCCTGCATCAAATGCAAATACACCGATTGCGTCGATGTCTGCCCGGTGGACTGCTTTCACGAAGGCCCCAATTTTCTGGCGATCGACCCCGAGGAATGCATCGATTGCACGCTATGCGTGGCGGAATGCCCGGTGAACGCGATCTACGCGGAAGACGACGTTCCGCCGGGACAAGAGGGTTTCGTCGCGCTCAACGCCGAATTGTCCAGGCTCTGGCCCACCATCACGGAGAAGAAGGACCCGCTGCCGGACCATGAGGACTGGGCGGAAGTCGAAGGCAAGCTGCAACACCTGGAGCGCTGAGAAGCTCGCCCGGTCTCGCTAAGCGCGAGACCGGGCGAAACGCTTGGAAACGAGGAAGGCAAGCGCATTGCGTCTCACGACGCGCGGCGGACGTTGAGCCGCATCAGATAAACAGCTCGATATCGCCGGACTTGCCGGCCACCTCCGGCTGCATCACCTGCTGACGATAGCGGGTCTCCTCGCTGATCAGGCTGCGGCTGCGCTTGAGCTTCTTGACCAACACCTTGCCGCTGTCGGTGAAGAAATACACTTTGCGCGCGCAGTCGCCCAACAGGTCCTCGGCCAGAATGGGAATCCTTTCCGCATCCAGGTAGCCGTGGATGAAGCGGCGATTGCGCTCGCCCACGTTCATCACCGACATGCCCTCCAGCACATTGCCGCCGCCGAAGACCTTGGCTTCCATCCGATGGCGCATCGCGCCCAGTTTCTGCATTTCGGTAATCATCAACTCCATCGCGTGCACGCCGAAACGGGCGGCGGACGCACCCTCGCCCACCTCGATGCTGCCCTCGGGCAACAGGAAATGGTTCATGCCGGCCACATTGGCTGTCCGGTCCAGCATGCATACGGCCACGCAGGAGCCCAACAAGGTCACCAGCAGCTGCGGCTGGCCGGTGACGTAGAAGCCGCCGGGAAACACCTTCACCGCCTGGCTTTGAAAATGCTTGTCGAAATACGAATGGCTGCTGAAATGCACCGCGCCGTTCTTCATAACATCGCCTTTTCCGCCTTGCCGTACAGGCAGGCCATGATTTTGGAGGGCAGCGCGTCCAGCGGCCACTCCTGTTGCACGCCGCCGGCCTTCATCGCTTCCCGCGGCATGCCGTACACCACGCAACTGGCCTCGTTCTGACCGAAGGTGACCGCGCCGGCGTCGCGCATCCTGCGCAGGCCGTCCGCGCCGTCCCGCCCCATGCCGGTCAGGATCACGCCGATGGCGCGCTTGCCCAGGCAGCGCGCGGCGGAGTCGAACAGCACGTCCACCGACGGCCGGTGCCGGTTCACTTTGTCGCTCTGATCCAATTCGATGCGAAAACCGTCCGCGGCGGCCTGCACCCGCATATGCCAATCGCCCGGCGCGATATAGGCCACGCCCTGCCGCACCGGCTCGCCCGCCTCCGCCTCCTTCACCCGCATCGGACAGCTGGCGTTCAAGCGCGCGGCGAAGCTGGCGGTGAAATGCTCGGGCATATGTTGAACCACCAAGATGGGCGGGCATGTCGCGGGCAGGCCGCTCAGCAGCGCGCGGATCGCCTCGGTGCCGCCGGTGGAGGCGCCGATGAACAACACCGCCTGCTGCGCGCCGGCACCCAAGGGCGGCGCCGGCGGCGGAACATCGGCCGGGCGATGAAAACGATGCGGCGCCCGCACCCTGGCCGCGGCCGCGGCCCGTATCTTGTCCCGGATCTCATCGGCGTAATCGCCCATGCGCCTGGCGATATCGTGCGCCGGCTTGGACAGAAAGTCGATGGCGCCCAGCTCCAGCGCCGTCAGCGTCGCCTCCGAACCCTGCTGCGTCAGCGAGGAGATCATCAGCACCGGCGTCGGCCGCAGCCGCATCAGCCGGCGCAGGAACTCCAGGCCGTCCATCCGCGGCATTTCAACGTCCAGCGTGATCACGTCCGGATCCAGCGCGCGGATGCGCTCGCGCGCGATCAGCGGATCGGAGGCGGTGGCCACCACTTCCATGTCCGGCGCTTCGTCGATGATGGAGGTCAGCAGATTGCGGATCAGGGCCGAGTCGTCCACCACGATTACCCGAATTTTCTTTTCCAGCGCCATCCACGCTCCCGGATCGATAAACAAGGCTCATAAACTCGCGCCGCAGCGCGACGGCCGGACGCACGGAACGCCTGATCAGGCCAGCCGGTAGCTGGTCTTGCCGCAGGGGACGAAGGCGTCGCTCAGGTGCAGGATGTTTTCCGAATGCCCCAGCAGCAGCAGCCCGTCCGGAGCCAGATGCCGCGCCATATGATTGAGTATGGCCGCCTGCGTCGGCTTATCAAAATAGATCAGCACATTGCGACAGAAAATGACGTCGAACTCCCCCAGCGGCGGCCATTCCTCCGCCACCAGATTCATCTGGAAAAACGTCATCGCCTCGCGCACGCGTTTCTTCAGGCGCACCTTGCCCTCATTGGCGCCTACGCCCTTGTCGAAAAAACGGCGCAACTGCGGCTCCGGCAACTGGCTGACGCGCTCACGCAAATACACGCCGCGCATCGCCTGTTGCAGCACATGGGTGTCGATGTCGGACGCCAGCAACTCGCAGGGGAAGGGCCGCAAGCTCTCCGTCAGCTCCGCCATGGTGATGGCGATGGAGTAAGGCTCCTCGCCGGTCGAGGACGCCGCGCTCCAGACCCGGTAGGGCCGGCCGCGCTTGCGCCAGCGCTCGGCGTGGGCGCGCAGCATGTCGAAATGATGCGGCTCCCGAAAAAACGAGGTCAGATTGGTGGTCAGCGCGTTGATGAAATTCTGCCATTCCTCCGACAAGGCGTCCTGATCCAAGCGGTCCAGATACTCGGCGAAGCTTTTCAGGCTCAAAGCCCGCACCCGCTTGGCCAAGCGCGCGTAGGCCATATGCGTCTTGCTGTCGTTGAGGGCGATGCCGACCCGCTGGTACACCATGTCGCGGATGCGGCGAAAATCCTCGGGCGTGAACGTGATGTCCAATTCCAAGCCCGCCAACACGGCCCCTCCGGACCTGTGCCTCAAAACTCCTCCCACTCGCCGTCGCTCAGGTCCACCTGCGGATGCAGCCGCGCCGGCACCACGATCTTGCCCGCCGGCTTAGCCGGCGCCGGATTGACGCCGCCGGCATGGGCGGCCGGCTCCGCCGCCGACGCCACGCGCGTCGGCGCTTGCCGCAGACGCGGGCCATGTTCTCCCAACTTGAACACCTGCACCGCGTCGTCCAGATAGCGCGCCTGCTCTTCCAGCGACTCCGCCGCCGCCGCGGCCTGTTCCACCAGCGCGGCGTTCTTCTGCGTGTTCTCGTCCATCTGCGTCACCGCCAGATTGACCTGTTCAATGCCCGAGCTCTGCTCGATCGACGCGGCGGAGATATCGCTCATGATGTCGGCGACGCGGCGGATGGAGATCACGATCTCGTCCATGGTGCTGCCGGCCTCGTCCACCAGCTTGGAGCCGGACTCGACCTTGGCCACCGAGTTGCCGATCAAGCCCTTGATCTCCTTGGCGGCGGCGGCGGAGCGCTGCGCCAGATTGCGCACCTCGCTGGCCACCACGGCGAAGCCGCGCCCTTGCTCGCCGGCCCGCGCCGCCTCCACCGCGGCGTTGAGCGCCAGGATATTGGTCTGGAAGGCGATGCCGTCTATCACGCTGATGATGTCGACGATCTTGCGCGCGCTGTCGTTGATCTCGTTCATGGTGGCCACCACGTCGCCCACCACCTTGCCGCCGCGCGCGGCGATGTCGGAGGCGCCGGTGGCCAGCGTATTGGCCTTCTTGGCGTTCTCCGCGTTCTGCCGCACCGTGCTGGTGATTTCCTCCATGCTGGAAGCGGTTTCCTCCAGGCTGGCGGCTTGCTGCTCAGTGCGGCTGGACAGATTGGCGTTGCCGGAGGCGATCTCGCGCGCGGCGGTGTTGATCGCGTCGGTGGACTCCTTGATGTTGGACACGATTTCCTTCAGCCGCATCACCGTGGTATTGGTATCGTTCTGCAACTGGCTGAACAAGCCCTGGTAATCGCCCTTGATCGCATGGGTGAGATCGCCCTTGGCCAGAGCCGCCAGCACGGTGGCGATATCGCCCAGACCCTGGCTGGTCACCGCCAGCAATTGGTTGACGCTTTCGCCCAACTGGCGGAAAAAGCCGTCCTTGCCTTCCAGATTGATGCGCCGGTCGAAATCGCCGGCCGCGGCGGCGGAGATGATGCTGGCCACCTCTTTCTCTATCTCCACCTCCCCGGTACGGTCCTTCCATTCCACCACCGTACCCAAACGGGAACCGTCGGTGCCGAACACCGGATTGGCCACCAGGCCGAAAATGCGCGTGCCTATATTGATCTGCGCGCGATAAGTGGCGCTCAGATTGGCCAACAGATCGCGCTGATGCGCCGGATTGCTGTGGAAAACATCCATATTGGCGCCCAGCATCGCGCGCGCGTCGAAATTGGGCAAGGCCTTGCGCAGATCGGCCTCGGCGCGACGCATCATCTCCAGCACGCTGTGATTGGTGTAGATGATGTTGCGCTCGTTGTCGGCGATCATCACATTGGTGGAGGCGTTGTCCAGCGCGTTGCGCACCCGGATGTTCTCGATCGCCTTCTCGGCCAGCAAGCTCATCGACGCGAACAAGCTGTGCTGGTCGCCCGGTTTGACCTTGATTTCGGAGCGCACCTGGCCTTCGGTCAACTCCCGCATCACTTTGACCAGTTCCGCCGGCTCCCCGCCCAGTTGGCGCATCAGCGAGCGGATGATGAAGACGCCGAAGCCGACGCCGATGAGCAGGGCCAGCAGAGTAAAGGCGAACAGCAGTTTGTAGGCCTGCCGGGAGTTGTCGCTGGCGTCCTGTCCCGCCTTGCGCATCAGATTCTCTTCAAACGCGATGTAGCGGTCGATCGAAGCCATGTATTTGAGCTGGGTGTCGCGCAGGGTGACGAACAGATAATCGCGGGCCTGCACATCGCGCCCCTGCGCCTGCATGCGCCGGAACACGTTCAGCTCGGAGCGGAAACTGGCCTCGTCGGAGCGCATCGCCTCGAAAAGCGGCCGCCCGGCGCTGCCGACATTCGGCTCCAAAGCCGTCATCCGCTGCGTCAGATTGGCCAGGCTCTCGTCGATCTGCTGGTTGAACTCCTTGACCAGTTGGGCATCCTTGCTCAGCAGCAGATTGCGCACGTCCCGAGACGCCAGATCGACATTGGCGGCGATCTTGTGCGCGGCGCTGACCTGCGGGATATGCACGCCGGAAATATTGACCAGATCATCGGCCAGTCCCTGCAGCTGTCTGACCGCCAGCGTCATCGCCACCGCCAGCAACAGGATCAGCAGACCGAAGCCCAGGATCAGTCTATGGATCACTTTCATATTGTTCATGCTTCGCCCCCTAATTCGCTTGCACTCGAGCCGCGGCGTCAGTCAACGCCATTTCCTCGCTGCCCATCAGCCTCTCGATATCGACCACGATGATCATGCGCTCGTCCAGCGTGCCCAGTCCTTCGATATAGGCGGTGTCCACCGCCGCGCCAAACTCCGGCGCGGCGCGCAGCGCATCGCTCTCCAGCTGAATCACGTCCGACACGCCGTCCACCACCGCGCCGATGACCCGCCCGCACACATTCAGCACGATCACCACGGTGAACGCGTTGTACACCGGTTCGCCTATGCCGAACTTCAGGCGCAAATCCACGATGGGCACGATATGGCCGCGCAGATTGACCACGCCCTTGATGAAGTCCGGCGCGTTGGCGATGCGGGTCACCGCGTCGTAACCGCGGATCTCCTGCACCTTCAAAATATCGATGCCGTATTCTTCCGTCCCCAGCGTGAACACCAGCAGCTCATTGCCCGAGCGTCTCTGCGCCAGGCCCGGACCATCCCGTTCCGCCACCATTTCTTTATCCTTGTTGTTTCATGCGTCCAGCGCCATACGCTGGTTGTGCCGCGCAATCGCGGCGATGTCCAAGATCATGGCCACCTGACCGTCGCCCAGGATCGTGGCGCCGGAAATGCCGTCCACCTTGCGGTAATTCGTTTCCAGATTCTTCACCACGAACTGCTGCTGGCCGATCAGGTCGTCCACCAGCAGCGCCAGCCGGCTATTGCCGGCCTCCACGATCACCAGGATGGCCTCGCTCGGCGTCCGCCTCGCGTCCGGAATGGAGAAAAACCGGCCCAGCGGCACAATCGGCAGGTACTCGCCGCGGATGGCCACCACCTGGCCGCGAGCGGCCACTGTCTTGATTTCGCTCGGCGCCGGCTGCAAGGACTCCAATACCGCGCCCAAGGGCATCACATAGGTTTCCGCGCCGATGCGCACCGACATGCCGTCCATGATCGCCAGCGTCAGCGGCAGATGAATGCTGATGGTGGTGCCGATGCCGGCCATGGAGTCGATCTCCACCCGGCCGCCCATGCTCTGAATGTTGCGCTTGACCACGTCCATGCCCACGCCGCGGCCGGACACTTCGGTCACCTCGGCGGCGGTGGAGAAGCCGGCTTCGAAAATCAGATTCCACACCTCGGCGTCGCAAAGCGAGGCCGGCGCCGCCAAACCGCCTTGCCGCGCCTTGGCCAGAATCCGCTCCCGGTTCAGCCCGGCGCCATCATCGCTGACTTCGATGACGATATTGCTGCCCTGATGGAAGGCGCGCAGCGTCAGCCGTCCCACCGGGTCCTTGCCGGCCGCCTGCCGCGCTTCCGGGGCCTCGATGCCGTGGTCCAGGCTGTTGCGCACCAGGTGAGTCAGCGGATCGGACAGCTTCTCGATGAAGCCCTTGTCCAGCTCGGTGCCCTCGCCCATCATCGTGAGCTCCACCTTCTTGCCCAGACGGCCGGCCAGATCGCGCACCACGCGCGGGAAGCGGTTGAACACGAAGGCGATCGGCGTCATCCGGATGGACATCACCGCCTCCTGCAATTCCCGCGCGTTGCGCTGCAAGGCGCCGATGCCGCCTAGCAGGCGCTCGTGCGCCACCGGGTCCAGACCCGCACCGGACTGCGTCAGCATGGACTGGGTGATCACCAGCTCCCCCACCAGGTTGAGCAGCAAATCCACCTTGTCGATATTGACCCGGATCGAATTCTCGCCCACCGCGCCGCCGCGCGCAGCCGGCTTGGCCACGTCGGGGTCCAAGGCCGGCGCCTCGTCCTGCGGCGCCGCCTCGGCTGGCGGCGGCTCGAACAGGCCGAAGCCGTCGCCCTCCAGCCAGACAGAAGCGTCCGGCTCCGGCACCGCCTCGAGAAACAGCCCGAAGCTGCCCTCCTCCTCCACCCCATGATCGACGTTGATGCGGAAGCTGTCCTGCGGCAAGGCGAAGGCCAGCGACTCCGCCACCTCGGCGGCGTCCAGCGGCGAGGTGAACACCGCCACCCAGGGCAGCTTGTCGGCGTCCTCGCCGTGCTGCACCACGCTCAAGTCCCCGTGCTCGGCCAGCGACTCCAGCAAGGCGTCGATATCGACGCCGTCCACCACGTCGATTTCCAGGTACAACGTCCAGTGCCGCGTCTCCTCCGGCGTCGCCCGCCGCGTCGCGGCCTCCGCCGGCGCGGCGGCCAGCGCCTCCAGCTGCGCCTTGAGTTCGCCGGCCAGCGCCGCATCGGCCTCGCCCTTGCCCTTGTGCGCCGCCAGCATCCCGTACAGCACGTCCTTGGCCCGCAGCACCAAATCCACCAGATCCGAACTCAAGGCGCGCGCGCCGCGCCTCACCTCGTCCAGCAAACCTTCGAGCACATGGGTCAGATCCGCCATATCGGCGAAACCGAAGGTGGCGGCGCCGCCCTTGATCGAATGCGCGGCGCGGAACACCGCATGCAAATCCTCCTGCTGCGGACAGGACTGGTCCATGCCCAGCAGCAGGCTCTCCATGCTGGACAAGTGTTCATCCGCCTCATCAAAAAACACTTGATGAAACTGCGACATGTCGATTGCCAAAAGCTCGCTCCTCGCCGTGCCCAAGATCAGCCGATTCAGCCGATCACGCGCTTGACCACATCCAGCAGCTTCTGCGGATCAAAAGGCTTGACCAGCCAGCCGGTGGCGCCGGCCGCGCGGCCAAGCGCCTTCATCTGATCGCTGGACTCCGTGGTCAGCATCAGGATAGGCGTCGTCGTATACGCCGGCAGCTTGCGCAAGGAGCGGATCAAGGTCAGCCCGTCCATGCCCGGCATGTTCTGGTCGGTCAGCACCAGATTGAACTGCCCACCCTGCGCCTTGGCCAGGCCGGCGTTGCCGTCTCCGGCCTCCACCACCTCGTAGCCGGCGCTTTTCAAGGTGAACGACACCATCTGTCGAATCGAAGCGGAATCGTCAACCGTCAGTATTTTTTTGTGCATAACATCCCCGTTTCAGGAAACCGCCCGCCGCTCGTCCGACGCAGTCCGCGCCGGGTCCGTTTCCCATTCTTTACCTTGCTCGCTCGTCGTCTCGCGCCGCGGCGGCGAGACGACCGATTCGCCCAAGCGCTGAAATTCGCGCAGATATTAATGATTGATCAACTAAAAAGCCCGCCGATTCAAGCCGGAATCCGCGCGGAACCGGCGCACGCGGCCAATGGACATTCTTCAAGCCGGCCGCGGCGGAGCCGACGACGGCACGGCGAAAGCCAGCGACGACATGTCGTCATTGTATGGGCTGCTGAAGCCTAGCGGAATTGACGGCAAGGGGCCATAGCCGAAACCGTCGGTCGAGGAAATGCTGGACAAGCGCAGCAAACGCGACAGCAGATACGGCAGATCCGACTCCTCCATGCCGTCGCTGTGCGCCAGGAAGTGCTGGCCTTCCGCCCAGGGCAGCGCCAGCGGCGCCAGCGGTTCGATGTCGGCTCGCAGGCCCAGCGGACTGCACATGGAAGAAAAGCGCTGTTCCAGCCTGGTGGACAGGAACAACAGAATGTCCGGCATGCCGGCGTTGACCAGCCTCACCATTCGGGCGGCCCAATCGATCTCCAGCAAAGCGCTGCCGACGTAGCGTCCATCGGCCACATGGCTATGCATGAAGGCGTTGAGCTCCCGCAGGGCGGACAAGGACAGAGGCTGCTCCAGCAGCACCCGCGACGCGCCCAGCGCCAACAGCGCGGCGTCCAGCGCCGAACCCTGGCCGTGGCCGGACGCGTCGCCCAGGATCAGCAAGGTCCGCTCCGGCAAATCCGCGCGCAGCACCACGTCGCCGCCCACCGCGTCCACCGGCTTGACCGACACTTCCAGGGGAAACACGCGGCCCGACGCCTGTCCCGACGGACGGTACAGGGACATGGCGCCGTTGATGATGTCGAACGCCGCAGCGCCGAACAAGCGCGGGCAGAGCGCATGTTGCTGCCAATGCCAGGCCAGCAGGCGGCTGCGCAGCAAGTCCGCGTCGAAGTCGCCGCGCAGAAAATGAATACTGGGCGTGGCCAGCCAGGGCGCCGCGCGCCCCGAGGAAAACACCCACAAGGGCTTGTCGCCCTCCCACTGCTCGAACAGCTCGGCCGGAGCGTCCGCCAGATTCGTCAGCCAAAGATCCTGCTTGCCGCCCACCGCGAAGTCGGCGCCACCGCAAAACCACCAATCCAGCGCCGACAACCAAGGATCGCCACGAACCCGTGCCTCGGCATCAGCGGACAACCAGGCCCGGATGCGCACAGACGCTCCAATGCTTGAACTTACTTAATGGTGAACATCTTGTTGAAGCAGGCGATTTCGAACACCTGCATCACCGCCTCTCGGCAATTGATCAAGGTCATGCTCTTCTTCTGCCCCGCCGCGCGCTCCTTCAGCAACAACAGCATGCCCAGCGCGGAACTGTCCAGGAAGGGCACCTGATCGAAATCGATCTCGATCTCCTGCACCTCCGGATTGTCCAGCAACTCCTGGCTGGCCTGCCGGAATTCCCGATGCAAGTTGAAGTCGAATTGCCCGATCAGGATCATCTTTCCAACTCTGCCCTCGACTTTGACAATGGGTCTCATGCGGCGTCCTCTGCTTTCTTCTGAATAAACGGCACATCCATCACGATTGCATCATCGGAAGGCTGAGCTCGAAACAGGCCCCGCCCTCCCCCTTGTTGAAACAACGCACTTGCCCGCCCAGTTCGTCCACCACTTTCTTGACGATGGCCAAGCCCAGGCCGGTGCCGCCGGGGCGGGTGGTGAAAAAGGGCTCGAACATCTTCTCCAGCTCCTCCGGGTTGAATCCGGGACCCGAGTCCTCCACCCGAAACAGCAAGGCCGTCTCGCCTTCCTCCACCGATAGCCGCACCACATCGCCGCTTCCTGAAAAGTGCCAGGCATTCTCCAAGAGATTCACCAAGGCCCCCTGCAACGCTTTGCGGTCCACCAAAACCTTTATGGCAGATGACACCACCACATTGCAATCAAAAAGCACGCCTTTTTCATGACATTGTGGTTGCATGACGGCGCGCAAATCCTCCAGCAGACCCTCCAGATCCAAAGGCTCCAGCGTCGTCACCTGGCCGCGGACAAAACTCAGCATGTTCTGGATCAGGCTCTCCAGCGCCCGCATCCGGGCCAGGCTCTTGTCGACGAAGCGGGCGCGATCCTCCGCCCGCGGGATATCCTGCTTCAGATTGGCCGTATACAGCATCGCCGTGGCCAGCGGCGTGCGCAGCTGGTGCGCCAACGCCGCCGCCATGCCGCCCATGGACGCCAACTTCTGCTGACGCGCCAATTCTCCGGTCAATTGATGCAAACGCGATACATCGTGAATAAGCACAATCTGCCCTCCGACAGACGGCAGATCCTGGCATTGCATGGTCAACACCAGACCCGGCTCGCCATGCCGATGGCAATAGGTATCGTCCAGTTCCGAACGCTGCAGCCCCGCCAGCATGTCCCGCCATAAAGCGCCGACAGAACAGCCATTTAGCATCCGGCTGGCGGCCGGATTCACCGCCGTGACCGCGCCTTCGGCCGAGACTTGCACCACGCCCGCGGGCAGCGCCTCCAGCAGCAAACCCAGGCGCTCGGCCAGCATTGCGTTCTCATCGCGCTGTTTGCGCAGCTGATTATTGGCTTCGTCCAGCTGCGCGTTGAGAACTGTCACCTGGCTCTCAAGTTGTCTATACGCATCAATGAGTTGGCCGGACACCGCATTGAATTGCTCGAAAGCGGCTTCCAGTTGCTGCTGATCTTTGAGGCTTGAAACCATATGCCGAATCGCTTGCGAGTTATTTGTAAAAACCACTTAAACAGTATGATAATGAATGGGTATCGCTGAGCCAAGCTGTTATCTGGCATGCAGCTCAGCAAAAAAAACCGGGCAAAACCGATATCTGGCGTATAAAGGGTAGTAGTACGCCACTTCAAAAGAATGCAGCGGAGGTTTCTGTGTCAGAGCTTCTCAAAAAAATCGACGCCAGGACGAAACTGGCCGGCACCAACAAGCTGGAAATCCTGCTGTTCTCGTTGGGCCAGGATCAGCGCACGGGGCGCAAGGAAATCTTCGGGATCAACGTGTTCAAGGTGCGCGAGGTCATGCGCACACCGGAAATCACTTCCGCGCCTGAAATGCCCTCCTCGGTGGAAGGCATGGTCAGCCTGCGCGGCGCGCTGGTGCCGGTCATCGACCTGGCCAAATACACCGGCGTGGTGACCAGCAACAAGCCGGAAATCATGATTGTCACCGAGTACAACGCCCACACCCAGGGCTTCCTGGTGGAGGCGGTGGACACCATCCTGCGTCTGGACTGGTCCGCGATGCGCGTGCCGCCGGAAATGATCACCAACCGCATGGCCGGGCTGGTGACGGCCGTGACCGAGCTGGACAACGGCACGCTGGTGATGATGATGGACGTGGAAAAAGTGCTGGCGGAAACCACCATCGTCGACGACGGCCACACCTTCCTCGGCATCGAGCCGGTCAAGGAACCGCGCCGGATTTTCTTCGCCGACGACTCCGCCGTGGCGCGCAAGCAGATCGAACGCACGCTGGAAGTGATGAACATCCAGTACACCTCCGCCATCAACGGCATGCGCGGATGGGAAGAATTGCAGAAAATGGCCAATCAGGCCGATCTGGCCGGCAAGAAGCTGTCGGATTCGCTGCACTTGGTGCTGACCGACGTGGAAATGCCGGAAATGGACGGCTATATGCTGACCAAGATGATCAAGAGCGATCCGCGTTTCAACGGCATTCCGGTGTTGATGCACTCCTCCCTTTCCGGTTCCTCGAATCAGAAGCTGGGCGAATCGGTCGGCGTGGATTCCTACGTCGCCAAATTCGAACCGCAGAAGCTGTCGATGAAACTGCGCCAGATGCTGAATCTGGAACCCAAAGACTAAAGATCAAGTAAGCAAAAGCATTAAGGGAGAGGGACAGATATGGCAGCCACAGACGCCTCCTTGCTTGCAACCGTTGACGCCAGGACCAAACTGGCGGGTTCCAACAAAATGGAGATTCTGCTGTTTTCGCTTGGAACGCGGGAAACCTTCGGCATTAACGTTTTCAAAGTGCGCGAGGTGTCGCAGACCCCCGCCATCACCAAAACCCCGAACATGCCGTTTGGCGTGGAAGGCGTGCTGTCGCTACGCGGCAATATCATCCCGGTCATCTCGCTTGGCAAGTTCATCGGCGCCGATCAAACCCGCAGCTACGAAACCATGATCGTCACCGAGTTCAACAAGAGCACCCAGGCCTTCCTGGTCGACTCTGTGGACCGCATCATCCGCGTGGACTGGGACAAGGTGCGCGCGCCGGAAAACATGATGGCGGCGAGCGGCACCAACCAGAACCTGATCACCGCGATCACCGAACTGGAAAACGGCAAGCTGGTATCCATCCTGGACGTGGAGCAGATCCTGGCCAGCGTGGTCGGCGAGCCGCGCCTGCCGGACGTGCCCACCGCCCAGCTGGAAAACGACCAATACCTCTTCTTCGTCGACGACTCGGTCGTCGCCCGCAAGGAAATCACCGGCGTGCTGGAGAAGATGGGCATCAAATTTCAGCAAGCCACCAACGGCCGCGAAGCCTGGGACCGGCTGCAGACCCTGGCCGGCCGCAATTTCGGCGAGGACGAGTGCCTGCACGACCACCTGAAAATCATCCTCGTGGACGCCGAAATGCCGGAAATGGACGGCTATGTGCTGACCAAGCTGATCAAGTCCGATCAGCGTTTCCGCGGCATTCCGGTCGTGATGCACTCCTCGCTGTCCTCCAACGCCAACCGCGCGATGGGCTCCAGCGTGGGCGTGGACGCCTATGTCGCCAAGTTCGACCCCGGCGTGCTGGCCGAAACTTTGATTCCATTCCTGCAGAGGTAGTCGCTACAATATGCGGCTCGATGAATTTCAGATAAATCAGGACACACCTCAATGGCAGACAAGAATATTCGCTTCCTAGTCGTAGACGATTTCTCCACCATGCGGAGAATCGTGCGCAACCTTTTGAAAGAGCTAGGATTCACCAACGTCGACGAAGCCGAAGACGGCATGGTTGCGCTGCATAAGCTGAAAACCCAGCACTTCGACTTCATCGTTTCCGACTGGAACATGCCCAATATGACCGGCATCGAGCTGCTCAAGGCAGTCCGCGCCGACGCCCAGCTCAAGCACTTGCCCTTCATGATGATCACCGCGGAAGCCAAACGGGAAAACATCATCGAAGCGGCCATGGCCGGAGCCAGCGGTTACATCGTGAAACCCTTCACTGCCGCCACCATGGAAGAAAAAATGAACAAGATCTTCCAAAACCTGAATAAACCAGCCTGAGTGCCGAAAAAAAACGGTCTGCGTCAGTATTGAGGAGGATTTATCGTGTCCAATCACATCCTGGAGAGCGGGGACAACCCGGATCTTGAAGCTCTGTTCGACAGCATTGCGACGCAGCAAAGCGAGGCCGCGCCGCCTGAAGCCGCCACGCCCGAAGCCGTCGCAGCGTCCCAGCCCGCCGGAGCCGCCGGCAGCCCTACCTCGATGTATGAACAAATTGGTCAGTTAACCCGCAAAATGCATGATGCGCTACGCGATCTAGGCTACGACAAATCCCTGGGAAAAATGGCGGACGCGATTCCGGACGCCAAGGACAGGCTGACTTACATCGCCACCCTGACGGAAAATTCGGCCGAACGCGTGCTCAACGCCACGGATCTGGCCAAGCCGTATCAGGACCAGCTGGAAAGCAAGGCGCTGGAGCTGTCCTCGCGCTGGGAACGGCTGTACGCCAATCTGTTGAGCGTGGAAGAGTTCCAACAACTTGCGGCCGACACGCGCGGCTACTTAAATGAAGTGCCGGCCCAGACCCAGGCGACCAGCACCCAGTTGCTGGAAATCGTCATGGCCCAGGACTTTCAGGATCTGACCGGCCAGGTCATCAAGAAGATGATGGGCATGGTCCAACTGCTGGAAAGCGAGCTGGTCAACTTCCTGATCGAATTTTCGCCGGAGGCGAAAAAAGAAGAATTGGGCATGGGCACCAATCTGCTGAATGGCCCGGTCATCAATCCGGAAGGCCGCACCGACGTGGTCAGCAGCCAGCAACAGGTCGACGACCTGCTGGAAAGCCTGGGCTTCTAACGAACAACACGCAGAACAGAGCACGCGAGCAAGGCGTGGCGGGAGTGGAAAATGAGCGAATTCGCCGGCATGGAAGAGCTGCTGCAAGACTTCTTGATGGAGTCTACGGACCTCCTTTCCGATGTAGACAATAAACTGGTCGAACTGGAAAAGCGCCCGGAAGACAAAGCGCTGCTGAACGACATTTTCAGAGGCTTCCACACCATCAAGGGCGGCGCGGGCTTTCTTAATGTCGGCCCGATGATCAATCTATGCCATCGCACCGAAAACCTGTTCGACAAACTCCGCAACGGCCAGCTGCACATCACCGCCGGCATCATGGACGTGATTCTTGACGCCACCGGCATCGTGCGCGATATGTTCGGCACCATGGGCCAGGGCCTGATGCCCAGCGAAGCCGACCCGCGCATCCTGGCGGCCTTGGACGCCGCGCTGGCGGGCGAGGCGCTGTCCGAAGAGCCCGCGGCGGCCGAACCGGCCCCAGCGGCAGCTCCCGCTCCGGTTGCAACGCCGGCGCCCGCCGCTGCGGCCGCGCCGCAGCCCGCAAGCAACGGTCAAGGCCCGGACTGGAATCAGCTCTATCAAGCCGTCACCCCCGGCGGCGCGCCAGCCGCCCCTGCGGCGGCGCCCGCGCCCCAAGCGGCGGCGGCGCCTCCGGCCCCGGTTGCCGCTGCGCCTGCTCCCAAACCGGCCGCCAAGCCGGCTCCGAGCAAACCGGCCGCCAGCGCGCCCAGCAGCAGCGGCCCTCAGGAAAACACCATCCGCATCGACACCGTGCGTCTCGACATGGTGCTCAACCTGTCCGGCGAAATCGGCCTAACCAAGAACCGTCTGACCACGCTGCGCACGGAAATCCTGCAAGGCAACCGCGACACCAATACCCTGCGCTCGCTGGACGAGGCGATCAGCCAGCTGGACCTGCTGGTCGGCGACCTGCAGAACGCGGTGATGAAAACCCGCATGCAGCCGATCGGCCGCCTGTTCCAGAAATACCCGCGCTTGGCTCGCGACCTCGCCCGCCAGCTGGGCAAGGAGGTCGAACTGGTGCTGTCCGGCGAAGAGACCGAGCTGGACAAGACCATGATCGAGGACTTGAACGATCCGCTGGTCCACTTGGTGCGCAACGCCGTCGACCACGGCATCGAACAGCCTGAAGAGCGCATCGCCGCCGGCAAGAAGCCGCAGGCGCTGGTGCAGCTGACCGCCGAACAGGTGGGCGACCACATCCTGATCGAGATCACCGACGACGGCAAAGGCATGAACGCCGACGCGCTGCGTCGCAAGGCCATCGAAAAAGGCCTGATCGACCAGGAAAGCGCCAACACGCTGGATGAGAAGCAATGCCTGCAGCTGATCTTCCTGCCCGGCTTCTCCACCAAGGATCAAATTTCCAGCGTGTCCGGCCGCGGCGTGGGCATGGACGTGGTGCGCACCAATATCCAGAAACTGAACGGCCGCATCGACATCAACTCGGTGCAAGGCGAAGGCACCCGCATCAGCATCTCGCTGCCGCTGACCCTCGCCATCCTGCCGGTACTGGTGGTGCGCGCCTGCAACCAGCCGTTCGCCGTGCCGCTGGCGATGGTGCGCGAAATCATCACCATCGACCCGAGCGCGATCCAGGAAGTCTCCGGCAAGCCCACCATCGTGGTGCGCGACGAAATCCTGCCGCTGAAAACCCTGGCCGGCCTGCTGGGCTGGGAGCCGACGCAAAAGCCTTACTTCGGCGTGCTGATGCAGTCCGCGGAAAAATCCTTCATCCTGGCGATCGACTCTTTCGTCGGCCGCGACGACGTGGTGATCAAGCCGCTGCAGAACATCCGCCCGAAAGGCGTGGCCGGCGCCACCCTGTCCGGCGACGGTTCCGTCGTGCTGGTGCTGGACATGGAAGACCTGCTCACCTCCAGCGAGGCAAGCAACACCGTCACCCGATCCGCGGACCTGATCGCCACCTGAGCAAAGGCATACCGGGACAATGACCTCGACGAGCGCCTTCATAGGCAGGCAGGCCGTTCTCAACCGCAACCAGCAGCTCATTGGCTATGAGCTGCTTTTTCGTCCCAGCGGCGAGGCCTCCGGCGTCGGCAAGCATACCGAACTGCAAGCCGATACCCAGGTGCTGGTCAACACGCTCAACAATATGGGCACCAGCTGGCTGATAGGCAGCAAGCTGGCCTTCATCAATATCGGCGAAGCCATGCTCAGCAGCGAGTTCCTTGAACTGCTGCCGCCGCGCCGCGTCATTCTCGACATCTCGCCCCGCATCGTACCCTCCAACGAACTGCTGTCGCGCGCGCGGCACCTGCGTTCGCTGGGCTTCGGCATTTCGCTGGACGACTTCAGCTTCGAATCGCCGGCGGCGGCCTTTCTGGAACTGGCCAACTACGTCAAGCTGGACATCCAGCATCAGGACACCAACCGCTTCCAGATGCTGGCGTCGCGGCTGCGCAGCTATCCGGTGATCCGCATCGCCGAACGCGTGGAAACCCACGCTCAGTTCCATCTGTGCAAAGAGCTGGGCATGGACGGCTTCCAGGGCTTTTACTTCGCCCAGCCGGAAACCCTGTCCGCCAAGGTCATCCACCCCTCCTTCCGCAACACCCTGGAGCTCTTGAACCTGCTGCGCCTGGACGCCGACATCCGCGACGTCGAGCAGGTGCTCAAACGCGACCTGGCCTTGTCCTACAAGCTGCTGCGCTACGTCAACTCCGCCGCGGCCGGCCTGAACACCAGCATCAGTTCCTTCTCCCACGCCGTCACCGTGCTGGGCTATCAAAAGCTCTACCGCTGGCTGACCCTGCTGCTGGTCACCGCCTCCGACGAAGGGCACGCGCCGCCGGCGCTGCAAAAAACCGCGGTCACCCGCGGCCGCTTCATGGAACTGCTGGGCAAGGCCCACGGCGAGCGCCACGACACCTGCGACAATCTGTTCATCATCGGCATGTTCAGCCTGCTGGACGTGCTGTTCGACATGCCGATGGCCAACATCATCGAGCATCTGCAGCTACCCGAAGCCATCACCGAGGCCCTGTTGCACGAGAAAGGCACGATGAGCCGCTTCCTCAAGCTGGTCAAAGCCTGCGAAGACGGACAACTGACCGGTGTGCCGGAACTCTGCGCCCAACTGAACCTCAGCAGCGAGCAGTTCAACCAGGCGCATGTCTCCGCGCTCGCCTGGGTGGAAGAACTCGGCTTATAATTCGCAGTCTTGCAGCACGCTCTTAAGCTTGAGACCGAATTCCCCGATGAAATTGCTTGCCATTGATTGCTCCACCTCGTTTCTATCCCTAGCCGTTGACAACGGTTCGCGCATTTTCTCCTTCCACGAGAAAGTCGAGCAGAAGCACGCCGAACGCGCGCTACCGGAACTGGCTCGCCTGCTGGAACAGGCGGAACTGCGGCTGGAGCAACTCGACGCCATCGCCTTCGGCCAGGGCCCCGGCTCCTTCACCGGCTTGCGCATCGCTTGCGGTCTGGCCCAGGGCCTGGCCTTCTCCGCCGGCATTCCGGTCATCGCCATACCCACGCTGGACAATATCGCGCAGCAAGCCGGCACCGGCACCGTGCTGGTCTGTCTCGACGCCAGAATGCAGCAGGTCTACAGCGCCGGCTACCTCGTCGCCGACAACGGCGAACCGGAACGCCTCGGCCCGATCAGCGTCGGCGCGCCGGAAGCCATCCAATGGCCGGAACGCGCCGTCATCGGCGCCGGCGACGGCTTCGAACGCTACCCCGTCCTGCAAGAAAGCGCCGGCGACGCCGTTGTGCGCGCGGATCTGCAGCCCAACGCCCTCGCCTACTTCCCGCTGGCGCGCAGCGGCCGCTATCCGCAAACCCATCCGCGCGAAGCGGAGCTGCTGTATGTGCGCAATAAAGTCGCCCTGACCGCGCAGGAACAGCAGCAGGCGCGCCAAAAATGAGTTCCGTCTATCGCGCCTTCCTGCCCGACGACGCCGCTCAACTCGCCGAGCTGGAGAGCCGCACCTGCGCTCACGGCTGGTCCGCAGCTCAATACCAAGACTCCGTGCGCTGCGGCCACCAATTCCACGGCCTGTTCGCCGCCGGGCGCCTGCAAGGCTTCGCCGTCACCCAGAGCGTGCTGGACGAGGCGGAACTGCTCAATATCGTGATGGATCCGCAATGGCAGGGCCAGGGCTTGGGCAAGCGGCTGCTGCGGGAACTGAGCGCCGCTCTGGCCGCCGCCGGCGCGCGACGCCTGTTTCTGGAAGTGCGGGCCGGCAACGCCGTCGCCCGCGCCCTGTACTCAAGCCAGGGCTTTATTGAAAACGGCCGGCGCAAGAACTACTACCCCTGTGCCGACGGCCGCGAAGACGCCATCCTGATGGAGACCGACCTATGAGCCGCGCCGCGCTGATTCAAAGCGTCATCGGACTGGGCCCCGCCTGGGAAGCGCGCCCCGGCTGGTTCGAACAACACCCGGCGGCGCTGAGCCGCCAAGCGGAAGCGCCGGCCGACGTCGACTTGGCGCCCGTGGAGCCCCCGGCTCCGCCGCGGCCGGACATTGTCGCGCAGCCCGAACCGACGACGCTCGTCGCCGCGCAGCCCTCCGCCAAGCTCCCTCCGCTCTCCGCCGAGCCCCCTCCGATCGCCTCCCCCGCGCCCGAAGTCCTGCCTCTGCTGGAATGGGACGCGCTGGAACGCGCGGTGCGCGACTGCCGCGACTGCCGGCTGTGCCAAACCCGCACCCAAACCGTTTTCGGCCGCGGCAACCGACAGGCGCGCTGGCTATTGATCGGCGAAGCGCCGGGCGAACAGGAGGACAGGCAGGGCCAACCTTTCGTCGGCCGAGCCGGCCAGTTGCTGGACAATATGCTGGCCGCCACCGGACTGGATCGCGACCGCGACGTGTATATCGCCAACGTGCTCAAATGCCGTCCGCCCGGCAACCGTAACCCCGGCGGCGACGAAATCGCCGCCTGCCAGAGCTATCTGATCCAGCAGATCCGCCATATCCAGCCCACGCTGATCCTGGCGCTCGGCCGCTTCGCCGCCCAGACCCTGCTGCAAACGGAAAAGGGCATCGGCCAATTGCGCGGCAAACTGCACAGCTATCAGGACATTCCCCTGATCGTCAGCTACCACCCGGCCTACCTGCTGCGCAACCAGCCGGACAAACTCAAGGCCTGGCAAGATCTGGTGTTCGCCAAAAAAACCTTTGGCCGCCTCAGCGCCGATTAAACGCAAAAACCCCGCCAAGCATGCTTGACGGGGTTTTTTAGTGCCGAACCATAAAGAAAAAAACCCTTCTCCGTGCACCAGAGAAGGGCTCTTTGCTTTCGCGTTCCCGCGGAAACCGGCTTATTTCAGCTTGGTTTCTTTGTACAGAACGTGTTTGCGAGCAACGGGATCAAATTTTTTGATCTCCATTTTTTCCGGCATCGTACGCTTGTTCTTCGTAGTCGTGTAGAAGTGGCCGGTGCCAGCAGTGGACTCAAGCTTGATTTTATCGCGCATGTGTTATTACCTCAGTAGCTTTCTGGTTGACCGCAATCAGATCTCGCCGCGAGCGCGCAGATCAGCCAGCACTACATCGATGCCAACTTTGTCGATGGTACGCAGTGCCGCGTTGGATACGCGCAGACGCACCCAGCGGTTTTCGCTCTCAACCCAGAACTTGCGATATTGCAGGTTAGGCAGAAAACGACGTTTAGTCTTATTGTTGGCGTGGGAAACATTGTTCCCGGTCATCGGACGCTTGCCGGTGACTTTGCAAACACGCGCCATGTTGAACACTCCCAAAACCGGTAAAAGCTGGCTTTATATCATAGACAAAGCCAGACACTCAAGCAGAAAACGCACCCTTTTGCAGCATGGGCGCGATCGTGTATGAAACAGTCGGCGGCAATTGTACCGTATTCGCCACAGAGATGCGAGCACTTCTTTGCCAAGCGGCGAAACGCGTCTGGCCGGCCGCGCTCGGGGACGGCGGCGCGACTTGCAACAACATGGTTCGAAGCGATTCAAATCGCAACGATTTCAGGGTAGAATCCCGGATTCCCATAGAGCCGTAATCTCATGACCAAGTACATCTTCGTAACCGGCGGTGTGGTGTCCTCCCTGGGTAAGGGCATTGCCGCTGCGTCCATCGCCGCCATCCTCGAGTCTCGCGGGCTGAAAGTCACCATGCTGAAGCTCGATCCCTACATCAACGTTGATCCGGGCACCATGAGCCCGTTCCAGCACGGCGAGGTGTTCGTCACCGAAGACGGCGCGGAAACCGACCTCGATCTGGGCCACTACGAGCGCTTCATCCACGCGAAGATGAAGAAAAGCAACAACTTCACCACCGGCCAGGTGTACGAGTCCGTGATCACCAAGGAGCGCCGCGGCGACTACCTGGGCGGCACCGTGCAAGTGATCCCGCACATCACCGACGAAATCAAGCTGAAGATGCATGAAGGCGCGGCCGACGCCGACGTCGCCATCGTCGAGATCGGCGGCACCGTGGGCGATATCGAATCGCTGCCCTTCCTGGAAGCCATCCGCCAGATGCGCTCCAACCTGGGCCGCAAGAACACCCTGTACGTGCACCTGTCCTACGTGCCCTACATCGCCACCGCCGGCGAGATCAAGACCAAGCCGACCCAGCACTCGGTGAAAGAACTGCGCGAGATCGGCATTCAGCCGGACGTGCTGCTGTGCCGGATGGACCGCGAACTGCCGGAAGACGAAAAGCGCAAGATCGCGCTGTTCTGCAATGTGGAAGAAAACGCCGTCATCGGCTGTTACGACTCCGACTCCATCTACAAAGTGCCGGCCATGCTCCACAACCAGGGCATCGACGACATCATCGCCGAGCAACTGCAACTGGACCTGCCCAAGGCGGATCTGTCGGTGTGGGGCCGCATCATCGACGCGATCGAGCACCCGGACCACAGCATCAACATCGCCATGGTCGGCAAATACGTCGATCTGACCGAGTCCTACAAGTCGCTGACCGAAGCGCTGAAGCACGCCGGCATCCATACCCGCACCAACGTCAACATCATCTACGTGGACTCCGAGGAGATCGAGCGCGACGGCGCCGACTCCCTGAAGGACATGGACGCCATCCTGGTGCCGGGCGGCTTCGGCAAGCGCGGCGTGGAAGGCAAGATCAAGGCGGTCAAGTTCGCTCGCGAGAACGACATCCCCTATATGGGCATCTGCCTGGGCATGCAGATCGCACTGATCGAATACGCTCGCGACGTGGCCGGCATGGCCGGCGCCAACTCCACCGAATTCGACCTCGACACCAACTTCCCGGTGGTGGCCTTGATCGACGAGTGGGTCAACCACGACGGCAAGGTGGAAAAACGCGACGAAAACTCCAATCTGGGCGGCACCATGCGCCTGGGCGGCCAGCAGTGCGATCTGGAGCCGGGCTCTCTGGCGGCGAAAATCTACGGCGCCGGCGAGATCGTAGAGCGTCATCGCCACCGCTACGAAGTCAACAACTACTACATTCCGCGTCTGGAACAGGCCGGCCTGGCCATCAGCGGCCGCTCCGCCGGTCATGAGAAGCTGGTCGAAACCATAGAGCTGGCCAATCACCGCTGGTTCTTCGCCTGCCAGTTCCACCCGGAATTCACCTCGACTCCGCGCGACGGCCATCCGCTGTTCATCTCCTACGTGAAAGCGGCGCTGCAATACCAAGCGGACAAGCAAGGACCCAAGGCATGAAACTGTGCGGATTCGAAGTCGGCCTCAACCAGCCGCTGTTCCTGATCGCAGGCCCCTGCGTGATCGAGAGCGAACAGATGGCGCTGGACACCGCCGGCCAGCTCAAGGAGATCACCGCCGAGCTGGGCATCAACTTCATCTACAAATCGAGCTACGACAAGGCCAACCGCTCCTCCGGTTCCTCCTTCCGCGGCTTCGGCATCGATGAAGGCCTGCGCATCCTCTCGGAAGTGAAACGCCAGATCGGCGTGCCGGTGCTGACCGACGTGCACAGCGAGAACGAAATCGTGCAAGTGGCCAGCGTGGTCGACGTGCTGCAAACGCCGGCCTTCCTGTGCCGCCAGACCGACTTCATCCGCGCCGTCGCCCAATGCGGCAAGCCGGTGAACATCAAGAAGGGCCAGTTCCTGGCCCCGGGCGACATGAAGAACGTCATCGACAAGGCCCGCGCCGCCGCGCAGGAAGCCAACCTCGAGCCGGACAGCTTCATGGCCTGCGAACGCGGCGTCTCCTTCGGTTACAACAACCTTGTGTCCGACATGCGTTCGCTGATGATCATGCGCGACACCCAGTGCCCGGTGGTCTACGACGCCACTCACTCGGTGCAGCTGCCCGGCGGCCAAGGCACCTCCTCCGGCGGCCAGCGCGAATTCGTGCCGGTGCTGGCGCGCGCCGCGGTGGCCTCCGGCATCGCCGGCATCTTCATGGAAACCCATCCGAACCCGGCCTGCGCAATGTCAGACGGCCCCAACGCCTGGCCTTTGCCGCGCATGAAGGAACTGCTGACCACGCTCAAGGCGCTGGACGACTTGGTCAAGCACAATCCCTGGCCGGAACACACCCTGTAAACCGGCAGGCGCAGATCGCAACCGGCTCCGGCCGGTTGCTTGCCCTCCGCCCGAACACAACCAGCCTTTGAAGGAAATGTAAATGAGTTCGATCATCGATGTGGTAGCTCGTGAGATTCTGGATTCGCGCGGCAATCCGACCGTGGAAGCAGACGTATTGCTGGAGTCCGGCGTCATGGGCCGCGCCGCGGTGCCCAGCGGCGCCTCCACCGGCGAAAAAGAAGCGCTGGAACTGCGCGACGGCGATAAAAGCCGCTATCTGGGCAAGGGCGTGTTGAAGGCGGTGGAAAACATCAACACCGAAATCTGCGAAGCCATCATCGGCCTCGACGCCAGCGACCAGGCCTTCATCGACAAGACCCTGATCGAGCTGGACGGCACCGAAACCAAATCCCGCCTCGGCGCCAACGCGCTCTTGGCCGTGTCCATGGCCGTGGCCCGCGCCGCCGCCGAAGACGCCGGCCTGCCGCTGTACCGCTACCTGGGCGGCGCCGGTCCGATGGCCCTGCCGGTGCCGATGATGAACGTGATCAACGGCGGCGCGCACGCCAACAACACCCTGGACATCCAGGAATTCATGATCATGCCGGTGGGCGCGCAAACCTTCCGCGAAGCGCTGCGCTGCGGCGCGGAAATCTTCCACAGCCTGAAGAAGATCTGCGATCAGAAAGGCTACGCCACCACCGTGGGCGACGAAGGCGGCTTCGCGCCCAATCTGAACAGCCACGAAGACGCGATCAAGCTGATTCTGGAAGCCATCGACGCCGCCGGCTACGTGGCCGGCCAGGACGTGATGCTGGCGCTGGACTGCGCCTCCTCCGAGTTCTACAAGGACGGCAAATACCATCTGACCGCCGAAGGCCTGCAGCTCACTTCCGAACAGTTCACCGACTACCTGGAAACCCTGGTCAACCACTACCCCATCCTCTCCATTGAGGACGGCATGAGCGAGCACGATTGGGACGGCTGGAAACTGCTGACCGAACGTCTGGGCGCCCGCGTGCAGATCGTCGGCGACGATCTGTTCGTCACCAACCCCAAGATCCTGGCCAAGGGCATCGAAGGCGGCCTCGCCAACTCGCTGCTGGTCAAGGTCAATCAGATCGGCACGCTGTCGGAAACGCTGAAAGCGGTTGATCTCGCCAAGCGTTCCCGCTATACCAGCGTTATGAGTCATCGCTCCGGCGAAACCGAAGACAGCACCATCGCGGATCTGGCCGTTGCCACCAACTGCATGCAGATCAAGACCGGCTCGCTGTCCCGCTCCGACCGCATGGCTAAATACAATCAGTTGCTGCGCATCGAAGAAGAGCTGGGCGACGCTGCCTACTATCCGGGCAAAGCTGCCTTTTACCACCTGAAGTAATCGTATGCGCTGGCTGACCCTGACTCTGGTGACAGTAATACTGGCCCTGCAATGGCCGTTGTGGTTTGGCAAAGGTAGCTGGCTCAGAGTCTGGCAGCTGGACAAGCAACTACAGGAACAGCGGGCGACCACCCAAAAGCTGGTGGCCCGCAACGCCGCGCTGGACGCGGAAGTGCGAGATTTGAAACAGGGGACGGACGCCATTGAGGAGAGAGCCCGCAATGAACTTGGCATGATTCGGAATGGTGAAGTATTTTTCCAATTGCTGGATCCGGTGAAGCCAACGCCTCGCTAAATATCCGCCCGGACCGCACTGTAGAGCTGAACAGACAACAAGAATGACGTCCGGTCTAAAAAAGTCCAAGGTTTGGGCAATGACAACACAAAACCCCATCGAAGTCGCACGAGAAACGCTCAAACAGCTGACGGTGCGCAAGCTGTTGCCGACACCGGAAAACTTTGAGCGGGTTTATCACGAGCTGACGCAAACGCCGGTCGACCGCGACAACAAGCTTGCGGTGCTGTTGCTGCGCGCATTGGAAACGCTGCCTCAAGAAAGCGTGCAGGCCAAAGTCACGCTCACCCGCCTGAAACAAGTCTGCGACGAAAACCGCTGGGAACAAGCCCCGCAACTGATCATAGACTTTCTGCGCGCCTCGCTCAGCGCCAGCCAACAGCAGCACAGCTGGGGCACGCTGATCCAGAACCTGATCCGCAATTGGGACCTGCGCCTGCCCAATATGCCTCAGCACCACAAGCAATCCACGCTGGAACGGGTGCTGATCAATTACGGCAACCAGCCCGACGAATTGAACCAGAAGCTGGCCACGCTGATCCAGAATTGGACCCAGTCCGCGCCGTCGTCCAACGGCAACGGCGCCGCCCTCCCCGATGCCTCCGCTCCCGCAAACAGCCCCGACGACGACGACGCCGACGTCCCCAGCGACAGCTGGCTGGCCTGGCAGCGCACGCTGAGCTTCGCGCTCAAGCACGGCCTGGAGCCGCGGCTGATCAACTATCCGGAATTGGTGGACGCGCTGGAAGCGCTGCTGGGCGAACTGAATCAAGTGGCCGACGACGCCGCGCTCAACGCCTACATGCCCAAGCTGCGGGCGTTCATGATCAAGCTGGAACTGCAATCGCAGCAGGACGACCGCCTGGTGTCGGCGATGACCAATCTGCTGCGCCTGCTGCTGGAAAACATCGCCGAGCTCAATCACTCGGACACCTATCTGGTGGGCCAGGTGCACTCGCTGCAGGACATCCTCAGCCACGAGCCGCTGTCCATGCAGCAGGTCTATCAGATGGAGTCCAGCCTCAAGGACGTGATCCGCAAGCAAGGCCAATTGAAAACCTCGCTGGACGAGGCGGCCAGCTCGCTGCGCTCCTTGCTGGACCGCTTCATCTCGCGTCTGGCGATGATGACGGACAGCACCGACGACTTCCAGAACAAGATCAAGGACCACAGCACCCGCATCAAACAGTCGCAGAACGTAGAGGAACTGGGCAGCATCATCGGCTCCCTGATGGAAGACACCTCGCTGATGCAACTAGACCTGACCCGCTCCCGCGACGAACTGCTGTCCGCCAAGGAACAGGTGGAAGCCGCCGAACAAAGAATCGCCGAACTGGAAGGCGCGCTGGAGGCCGCCAGCGCCAAGGTGCGCGAAGACCAGTTGACCGGCGCCTTCAACCGCCGCGGCCTGGCCGAACATTTCCAGCGCGAAATCAGTCGCGCCGAGCGCACCGGCGCGCCGCTGTCCGTCGCCCTGCTCGACGTGGACAACTTCAAGCAGCTGAACGACAAGTACGGCCACCTGGCCGGCGACGACGCGCTGAAATACCTGGTGGACACCATCAAGCACAGCCTGCGTCCGGCCGACATCGTCGCCCGCTTCGGCGGCGAGGAGTTCGTGATCCTGATGCCGGACACGCCGGAAGACGAAGCCGTCGCCACCGTGCAGCGGCTGCAGCGCGAACTGACTAAAACCTTCTTCCTGGCCAACAACGACCGCCTGCTGATCACCTTCAGCGCCGGCGTGGCCAAATGGCATTTGGGCGAGCAAGAGGCCGACGTGCTGGAGCGCGCCGACCAGGCCATGTACCAAGCCAAGCTCAACGGCAAGAACCGCGTGCACTCGGCGGAGGAGCAGCCGCCGTCGCTGATGGCGCCGCAGCTATAAACCGCGTTTAGAACGTGTTTACGATCTCGCGAGCTAAGGTGAGACAAGGCGAAAACCGCTGAGAAAGCGGAGTGTACACACGGTACATGAGCATTTCGACGTTGTACTCGCCGTGCCACACCTCACAACGCGTAGCAGATCGTAAACAGGTTCTTAGACATCCTCTCGGCGGCGGCTAGTGCCCGCCCCCTTTTTTCATCTGCTTCCCCGCCTCGGCGCGCTGCCGCCTCACCGTCTTGGGGTCCGCGATCAAGGGCCGGTAAATCTCCACCCTATCGTGCTCGCGCAACGGCGCGTCGTCCTTGACCGCCTTGCCGAAGACGCCCAGCTTCAGGCTCTCCGTCTCCAGTTGCGGGAAGCGCGCCAGCAAACCCGACAACTCCGCCGCCTGGCGCGCGGTCGTTCCCGCCGCCACCTGCAAGACCACCAGCTCCTGACGCTCGGGCAAGGCCAACACCACTTCCACCTGCATCAGCTCAGTCATCGCCGTACACCTTGTCGGCTTCCTTGATGAAGGCGTCCACCAGGGTGCCGGAAATATGGCCGAACACCGGCCCGATGATCATCTCCAGAATCTTGCTGGAAAACTGGTAGCTGAGACGGAACTCCACTTTGCAGCCAATCTCGCCCAAGGGCTTGAAGTGCCAGCGCCCTTCCAAATGCTCGAACGGCCCGTCCACCAGTTCCATCAGGATGGCCTCGTCCGCTTGATTGGTGTTGCGGGTGGTGAAGTGCTGCTTCACCTTCAGGTAATCGATATGCAGGCTGGCCACCACCTGATCGCCCTCGCGCGACAACACCTCGGCCTTGCCGCACCAGGGCAGGAACCGGCTGTAATGCTCGATATCGTCCACCAGCGCAAACATCTGCGCCGGCGTATGCGCCACCAACACGCTTTTTTCAACCACCTGCATCCATTGCTCGCTTATCGTCACCGCTGTCCCGTCTTTGCCACGGGAATCGTCAGCATCGGTAAAAACCTCAAGTTTAACAAAATCCGGCGCGCCCCACCCTGCCTCCCGTCAAAGCGCTGTATTTTCATGGCTTTGGCAAGCCGCCGGCTTCTGGTACAATGGAGGATTCATTCCACAGATTACTCCGATAGCCGACATGAGCATCATCCAGAACCGCAAGGCCTTCCACGACTACTTCATCGAGGAAAAGCTCGAAGCCGGGCTCGTGCTGGAAGGTTGGGAAGTCAAGGCCATCCGCGCCGGCCGCGTCCAGTTGAAGGAAAGCTACGTGGACTGGAAAAACGGCGCCTTCTGGCTGATCGGCTGCCACATCACGCCGCTGCAATCCGCTTCCACCCACGTCAAGGCCGACCCGGTGCGCCCGCGCAAACTGCTGCTGTCGCAAGAACAGATCAACCGCTTCATCGGCAAGGTGGAACGCGCCGGCTACACCATGATGGCGCTGGACCTGCACTACACCCGCGGCAACATCAAGGTCGAAGTGGGGCTGGCCAAGGGCAAGAAGCTGCACGACAAGCGCGACACCGAAAAAGACCGCGAATGGCAGCGCGAAAAACAGCGCTTCATGAAAAACCAGCGTGGAGCCGCCTGATGAACCGCAGCGCAGCCCTGCCCATCGTGCTCATTTGCCTGGGATCGGTCTGGTTCCTGAAAAGCACCTCGCTGCTGCCCAACACCGCCACCTTGCTCTCTCTGTTGCTGGCCGCCGCGGGCGTTTTGCTCTTCGTCGTGGACGGCTTCAACAAATCCACCCTGGTCACCAGCCCGCTGCTGATCTACGCCGGCGGCGCCATCTACCTCTACGACGCGGTAGGCCTGCGCCCCAGCCATCTGCTGTCCTTCGGCATGATCCTCGCCGGCCTGCTGATGCTGCTGGCCCGCAGCGAACACGTGCCGGAGCGCAGCCGCAGATTCCGGCTGCCGTCTCGGGACGGCGAACAATGAAAGCAGGCCCGCGCCGCCGCGCGCCCAGCCGCCTGCAACACTATCTCAATCATCACGGCCGCACGGCCCACAACATTTCCTGAAGGATAGGCATGGACAAAGTCCTCATTCTCGATTTCGGCTCTCAGGTCACCCAACTGATTGCCCGCCGCGTACGCGAAGCTCACGTTTACTGTGAGCTTCATTCGTTTGACATGCCGCTGGAAGAAATCCGCGCCTTCGCGCCCAAAGCCATCATCCTCTCCGGCGGCCCCAACTCGGTGTACGAATCCGACTACCAGGCCGATCCGGCGCTGTTCGAACTCGGCGTTCCGGTGCTGGGCATCTGCTACGGCATGCAGTTCATGGCTCAGACCTTCGGCGGCAAAGTGGAAGCCGGCGACAAGCGCGAGTTCGGCTACGCCCAGATCAAGGCCCGCCATCACTCCAAACTGCTAGAAGGCCTGCAAGATCAGGTGGACGACGCCGGCAACGGCTTCCTCGACGTATGGATGAGCCATGGCGACAAGGTCACCGGCCTGCCGCCGGGCTTCAACGTCATCGCCGAAACCCCGTCCTGCCCGATCGCGGCCATGGCCGACGAGAGCCGCGGCCTCTACGGCGTGCAGTTCCATCCGGAAGTGACCCACACCAAGCGCGGCACGGAAATGATCCATCGCTTCGTGCTGCACGTGGCCGGCTGCAAACCCAGCTGGACCATGCCCAACTACATCGACGAAGCGGTGAAGAAGATCCGCGAGCAAGTGGGCGACGAAGAAGTCATCCTCGGTCTGTCCGGCGGCGTGGACTCCTCGGTGGCCGCCGCGCTGATCCACCGCGCCATCGGCCCGCAACTGACCTGCGTCTTCGTCGATCACGGCCTGCTGCGCCTGAACGAAGGCAAGATGGTGATGGAAATGTTCGCGCAGAACCTGGGCGTGAAAGTGGTTCACGTGCAGGCGGAAGCCGACTTCATGAGCAAGCTCGCCGGCGAGAGCGACCCGGAGAAGAAGCGCAAGATCATCGGCGCGGAATTCATCGAGGTGTTCGACCGCGAATCCGGCAAGCTCAGCAACGCCAAATGGCTGGCCCAGGGCACCATCTACCCGGACGTGATCGAATCCGCCGGCGCCAAGACCAAGAAGGCCCACACCATCAAGAGCCACCACAATGTGGGCGGCCTGCCGGAAGACATGAACCTCAAGCTGCTGGAGCCGCTGCGCGAGCTGTTCAAGGATGAAGTGCGCCAATTGGGCGTCGCGCTCGGCCTGCCGCACGACATGGTCTACCGCCACCCCTTCCCGGGCCCGGGCCTGGGCGTGCGCATCCTGGGCGAAGTGAAGAAAGAGTACGCCGATCTGCTGCGCCAGGCCGACGCCATCTTCATCGAAGAACTGCGCAACACCGTGGACGAGAAGAGCGGCAAGAACTGGTACGAACTGACCAGCCAGGCCTTCGCCGTGTTCCTGCCGGTGAAATCGGTGGGCGTGATGGGCGACGGCCGCACTTACGACTACGTCGTCGCGCTGCGCGCCGTGGTCACCAGCGACTTCATGACCGCCCACTGGGCGGAACTGCCGTACAGCCTGCTGGGCCGCGCGTCCAACCGCATCATCAACGAGGTCAAGGGCATCAACCGCGTGGTGTACGACGTGTCCGGCAAGCCGCCGGCCACCATCGAGTGGGAATAAGCGCCCTCCTCTCAACCCCGGCAGACGCCGGGGTTTTTTCTTGTCCGCGCCCGGCGCAATTTATGCCGTTAAAATGCAATTGACTATCGCAACATTTCCCGACACGCGCTAAACTGGCGGCATGTTTGCCATACCGCCATATTCGCATTGCCTTAAGCAGATTCCAGCCCTGCGTCCAGCCCTTGCCGGCGCGCATTGAATCCGACTCCAGCCCCTCCTTCGCGCCACCGTCACCCAAACCGTCATGAACGCCATCGCCACGCCCGCCGCCGCACTTTCACGCTCCGACTACCGCACCCTGGGACTGGCCGCGCTGGGCGGTGCGCTCGAAATCTACGACTTCATCGTCTTCGCCTTCTTCGCCGCCACGCTCAGCCAATTGTTCTTCCCGCCGCAGATGCCGGAATGGCTGCGCCTGCTGCAAACCTTCGGCATCTTCGCCACCGGCTACCTGGCGCGCCCGCTGGGCGGCATCCTGATGGCCCACTTCGCCGACCGCCTGGGCCGCAAGCGCATGTTCAGCCTCAGCATGCTGATGATGGCCGGTCCCTGTCTGCTGATCGGCCTGCTGCCCACTTACGCCCAGATCGGCTATCTGGCGCCGCTGCTGCTGCTGTGCCTGCGGCTGCTGCAAGGCGCGGCGGTGGGCGGCGAGGTGCCCAGCGCCTGGACCTTTGTCGCCGAACACGCGCCGGCGCGCCATCGCGGCTACGCGCTGGGCCTGTTGCAAGCCGGCCTGACCATGGGCTATCTGCTGGGCGCGCTGACCGCCACCCTGCTGGCCGAAGTCTTCAGCCCTCAGCAAATGCAGGACTACGCCTGGCGGATTCCGTTCCTGCTCGGCGGCCCGCTCGGCCTGTTCGGCGTCTGGCTGCGCCGCTGGCTGAATGAAACGCCGGTATTCCTGTCCCTGCGCTCTCAGCGGCAGGAGCGCGCCTACCCGCTGCTGGAAGTGCTGCGCGCGCACCGGAGCACCCTGCTGCCGGCGGCGCTGCTGACCTGCGTGCTGACTTCGGCCGTGGTGATTCCGGTGGTGGTCACCCCCACCTTGCTGCAGCAGCACTTCGCCTGGCCGGCCAAGGACGCCTTCGCGCTGGGCAGCCTCGGCATCGTCTTCCTCAACATAGGCTGCGTGATCGCCGGCCGCGTCACCGACCGCGTCGGCCCGTTGCGCAGCCTGATCCTCTACAGCCTGTTGTTGCCCGTGGGCGTGGGCCTGCTCTACGCCAGCCTGATCGGCGGCTGGCGCTGGCCCGGCCTCGCCTACGCCGTCGCCGGCCTGTGCTGCGGCATCGTCGGCGTGGTGCCCTCGGCGATGATCAGTCTGTTTCCCGCCGACATCCGCGTCTCCGGCATCGCCGTCACCTACAACATCGCTTATTCGCTGTGGGCCAGCGCCGCGCCGCTGCTGCTGATCGCCGCCACCCCCTGGAGCCCCTGGATCTCGGCCCTGTTCAGCCTGGCCATGGGCGGCGTGGGCTTGTACGCGGCCAGCCGTTTCCGCGCACCACGGCTTCCGCAGTGGGAAAACGTCGCCTACGGCCGGATTTGACGCAGGCGAAAGCGGTCAAATCCAGTGTTTGACGTCATTGGCCCAGCCTGATAGGTTCATGGTAGCCAGCTTGATTGCTGCACCGCGAGAGTCGTGCCTTCGCGGAATTCCCATTCATTTTCACCAGGAGATCTTTATGTCCAATGCCGCTGCAATCGCCAAGGAAAAAGAACAATTACTGGATGACGTGCGCCAGGTTCTGGTCAGCACCGAAGAGCTGATCGACGCCTCGCTGGACGACGGCAGCCAGAAAAGCAAGGAAATCCGCCAGCGCGTCAACGAAAAGCTGAAGCTCGCCAAGGCCAAGTTGCTGGACGCCGAGCAAGTGGTGGTCGGCAAAGCCAAGGTCGCCGCCAAAGCGACCGATCAATACGTGCATGAAAACCCGTGGAAATCCATCGGCATCGCCGCCGGCGTCGCCTTCCTGCTGGGCATGCTGGTTTCCCGCCGCTAAGGCATGCCGCAACGCCAATCTCCGCCCCGCCCCGGCAGCCTGCGCTCCTTCGCCGGCGGGGTGGCTTCCTTGCTGCTGACCCGGGCGGAACTGCTGTCGCTTGAAGCTCAGGAACTGAAAGATGACATCATCGGCAGCCTGTTCACCGGCATGCTGGCGCTGATTCTGATTGCCGTGGGCCTGATGGCGGGCCTGCTGCTGGTCTGGACGCTGACTCCGCCGACTCTGCGCGCCTGGGCGCTTGCCGCCTGCGCGCTGCTGTTCTGCGGCGCGGGCGCCTGGCTGGCCTTCCGTCTGCGTCGACGGCTGCGCGAGCAAGGACCGGCCTTCGCCACCACATTGGAAGAAGTGCGCAAGGACTGGGCGGCCTTGGGCGGCGGAGACGCGCCGTGAACCCAAGAGACCGCGCCATCAAGAAACAATTGCTGGTGATGAAGGGCGAAGCGCTCAGGGTCAAGCTGCGCCTGGAGCTGGACACCCTGCGCCGCCATCCTCTCGGCGCCGCTGGAGAAGGCCTGAAAGCCTGGGGCCGGCACCGCGGGCTCGGCAAGATTCTGGCCGTGCTCGGCAGCCTGCTGCCGCCGGGCGGAAGGTTGCAATCCTGGCTGGGCACCGGCGCGCGGCTTTGGGCGCTGTGGCAGCTGGGACGCCGCTGGCTGCGCCGCTGATCAAGCCTGGACGTTCACACCCCCGCCGGCTTCCGCCTCAAGGTGGACCTGGACGTCCATCTCCCCGTTCTCCGACACTTCCCCGGTCGCCAACATCTTCTCGATGCCGGCCATGTCCTTGTCCATCTCCTTCATCATTTTCCTGAGCTCTTGATCGGCCTGCAGTTGACGCGTCTGCTGCTTGAGCCAGTTTTGCAGCTGCTTCAACTTCATCATGATATCCTGGATCACCCGGTCGCCCGCCACCGGATTGCCCCCGCCGGCGCGCGGCGTTGCGCCGTCGTCGCGCGCGGTCGCTCCCGCGCTTTTGTCGCCATTGGCCGCGGCCGCGTCGCCACGCGCGCCGGCGGCCGACGCATTGCCTTCCCCATCCTTTGTCTGCCGCGTTTCGTCCTCGGCGGTTTGCGCCTTGGCTTCAATCTGCGCCTGGGCGGCGGCGCCGGAAACGTCTCCACCGCCGCTGGTCGACTCCGGCGCGGCCTCGCTCGAAGCCGCCGCGCTTGCCGCCGCCGCCGCGTCTCCGCCTACGCTGATCGGCATCATCGAATCGGCGGCGTTCTGCGTCATGCTGGCCACCAGCTGCTTGAGCTCCTTGACCGCGCGCGCCAGCTCCGCCGCCAGCGCTTTCAGGCTGGCCTTGTCCCGGCCCGCCATCTGCGCCATCTGCAGCAACATATCCACCTTCTTTTTCAGCATCTCCTTCTGCATGCCATCCACTTCGGGCGAACGCTTGGGCAAGGGCCGCAAGGTCACCTTCAATTGCTGCATGAACTTGCCCAAGCTTTGCTGCAAGGAGGATTGCAACTGCTGACGCGCTTGTTGCGCCGGACCAACCGGCAAGGAAGCCGTTGGAGCGGCGGTCTGGGCCGTTGCGGACTCGGCGGACGCAGCTGAAGCCGCTGGCGCGGCGCGGCCGGCCGGCGGCTTGGATTGGGACAGCGCATAGGAGGCGGAATAGGGCTTTATCACGGGCATATAAGAAAAAACCTATGGTTATGACATTCTATCGACCGTGCAGGGGATTTCTTTACGCTAAAATCGACATCATGCAAGACAAACCCGTCCCACCCGCTGAAACCATTGCGAGCCGCGCTCAGCTGGCCTCGCCCCCCTTGCCGCCCGCGGCCATCGCCTGGCTCGCCGAAATCGGCATTGTAGACGCCGACGCCCTGAGGCAACGCGGCCCGGTCCTGGCTTTCTTGCAATTGAAAAGCCGCGGACGCACCGCCACCCGAAAGCTGTTGTTCGCGCTGGAGGCCGCCTGCCGCGGCATTCATTGGAACCAACTCGGCGACGAAGCCAAAGACGCCTTGCTGCGGCAATTGGCCGCGCATCCGCCCGTGGCCGCCCCGCCGCCCGAGGCCGAGATCGCCCGTCATCTGGCGCTGGCCCTGGAGCTGGCCGCCCAGGCCGGTTCGGAGGGAGAGATTCCGGTGGGCGCCGTCGTCGTCCGGCAAGGCGAAGTGATAGGACGCGGCTACAATCAACCTATAGGCCGACGCGACCCCAGCGCCCACGCCGAGATCATGGCCCTGCGCGACGCCGCCGGCCTGCTGGGCAATTACCGCCTGGACGGCTGCGATCTGTACGTGACGCTGGAACCCTGTCTGATGTGCAGCGGCGCCATCATGCACGCCCGCATCGCCCGCGTGATTTACGGCGCGCCCGACGCCAAGACCGGGGCCGCCGGCAGCGTGCTGGACGTTTTCGCCGACAGCCGCCTCAATCACCACGCCGCGGTGTTCGGCCAGCAACAGGCGGACGCCTGCGCGCAACCGTTGACGGCGTTTTTCCAAACCCGTCGGAAAGGCTGATGCCATGCTGCGACTGATGCTCGCCCTGTCCTTGAGCGCGTCCGCCTTCGCCGGCGACGCGGAAGACGACGCCGCGCTGGCGATGGACCCATTGGCGGCGGCGGCTTTCGCGGTTCAGCAGCAGGCCGCCGCACCCTTGTTGGACACCTCCCCCAATCCGCGCCATTACGGCGCGCCCTGGATTCTGGTCGGCGTGCGCAGCCAGACCCTGCGCCGTTACGACGGCTGGGGGCTGTTGCAACGCGAATATCAGGTGTCCACCGCGCGCAAGGGCGTGGGAGAAGTCAGCGGCAGCTACCAGACCCCGCGCGGCTGGCACCGGGTCTGCGAACGCATCGGCGCCGGCGTGGAAGCCAACACCATTATTTTCCGCCGCAAAGTGACGCCCTGGAAGTACACGCCGGAACTGCACATCCAGTACCCGAACAAGGACTGGATCCTCACCCGCATTCTGTGGCTGTGCGGCGAAGAGCCCGGAAAGAACCAAGGCGGCGAAGTAGACAGTTATAATCGAGCCATTTACATCCACGGTGCCGGGGACCACGTGCCCTGGGGCACCCCCACCTCCCTCGGCTGCGTCCGCATGAAGAACCCGGACGTAATCGAACTGTTCGACGCCACCGACAACGGCATTGATGTCCTGATTGATGAGAACGCCTGATGCACTCCGCGCTGACCCTGACCACGCCCGCCCTGCTGTTTCCCGCCATTTCCCTGCTGTTGCTGGCCTATACCAACCGTTTTCTCGGCCTGGCCGGCATCATTCGCAATCTGTACGAGGAGTACCGCGATAGCCAGGACCCCAAGATCCTGCGCCAGATCGGCAATCTGCGCACCCGCATCACCTTGATCAAATGGATGCAATGCCTGGGCATCGCCAGCCTGTTTCTATGCACGGTGGCGATGTTCCAGGTTTATACCGGCTGGCAGGCTTGGGGGGAGCTGACTTTCGGCATCAGCCTGCTGTGCATGATTTGCTCGCTGGCGGTGTCGCTGATCGAACTGCTGCGTTCTTCCGACGCGCTCAACATCCTGCTGTCCGATCTGCAAGCGGAATACGACAAGCGGCGCTGAAAGCCGGCCCGCCGCCGGCTACGCGCGGCGGGCGGTGCTGGATTGCTTGCGCCGGCAGATGGCGCGGAATCGGTTTTAGAACCCGTTACGCCGGGCGCCGCGCCACCAGCAGGCTCAGCGGCATGCTGACCCGGCACACCTGATCGCCATCGCCCCAGGCGCGGGCGATGCGGCTAGAGGCATCGTCCAGCACATGCTCGCCCAGGGTCTGTTTGCACAGCTTGCTGGCGGACAGCGTGTTGAGAAAACCCAGGTATTGCTCCAGCGTCCAATCGCAATCAATCGCCAGATCCGGCGTTTCCAGCACAGGCAGCGGGCAGCCCGCCGTGCTGTAGCCGTCCCACAGTATCTGGCAGCGGCTGGACCAGAACGGTTCGATGATGGACGTCAAAATCGCCGCGGCGCGATCCACTTCGGGAGACACCCTGCATAGATGATAACCCCAGGCGGCGAACACGCCGCCCGGCTTGAGCACCCGTCCCACCTCCGGCCAGAATGACGGGAAATGAAACCAATGCAAAGCCTGCGACACCGTGATCAGATCGAAGGCGGCGTCGTCGAACGGCGTGACCTCGGCCGGACACTCGCGGTAATACACCTGATTATGCGCCTCGGCCTGACCCAGCTGCGCGGAGCTGATGTCCGTGGCGTCCACGCGCGCGAAACTGTCCCCCAACCTCACCGCGGTCTGGCCGTTGCCGGTGGCGCAATCCCAGGCTCGCCCATATTCGGCGCACTGCGGCAATAGCCACTGATACAAGGCCTCCGGATACGCCGGACGAAACCTGGCGTATAAATCCGAATACAGGCTGAAAGTAGCAACGGAATTGGATAGCATGTTCGCTCTCTACAATTGCTGTAGCTTTCCATTAGATGACAGCCTAGACCGTCATGTCCATTCGTCATAACAGACGTTCACAATATATTTCAGCCCAGGCGCATTCTCAAGCCGCCCGCAATGCGGGCGGACTTCTGTCCATCGTGCCCGGCCACAAAAATGCTTATATCATAATATGTCGGCAATCGCTAGCCGTCGCGACGGCGTTCGGCTCCGGATTTGCAAAGCGAGCCAAGGGGAATCAAATAGGCGGGAAGGGGGAAAACCGGCAAGGGCGCGCCGGAAACGCAAAAAGCCCGCGATGGCGGGCTGATTGCTGTTCTAAAGCGGGATTGTGGTGCCGGTAAGAGGCCACGAACCGATATATTGCAAAACCTTGCAAACCCTATGAAACCGAATAAATCCTTAGCCTTTGGGCTTCTCTACCTACCAAACTGCCCCTTGATCCGTGGCGTAATCTTGCTTATTGGCGTAAATTCTAGCTAACAATTACGCCAAGGTTTACGCCACGATGGCCACATATAGAAAACGGGGGGATGCATGGCGCGCGGAGGTCACTAAGCGCGGCGTGCGGCGGTCTGCCACCTTCGACACCAAGGCGCAGGCAGTGGCCTGGGCCACGCAGCTAGAAGCGGAGATATTGGGCGGCAAAATCCATGCCGTCAAGATGACGCGCACGCTTGCCGACGCAATGGAGAAGTATCGCGACGAGGTAACGCCGAGCAAAGGCGGCGCCAGGTGGGAGAAGATCCGCCTCGACAAGTTCATCCAGGAACTGGATTTCATCGGTGTTCTGGTGGACCGTATCACAAGCGATCGGATTGGAGAGTGGCGCGATTCGCGCTTGAAGGAAGTCTCGCCCAGCACCGTTAATCGCGAAATGAACTTGCTGTCGGCCGTGTTTGAGGAGTGCAGAAGGGAATGGAAGTGGTGTTCAGTCAATCCAATGCACGGCGTCCGCCGGCCGCAGGAGCCGCCGCCGCGCGAGCAGCGCGTCACCGATGAAATGGTCGACGCTCTTGTCGACACCATGGGATACGTCCGATGGAAGAAGCCAGAGAACAAAATCCAGCGCGTAGCCATGGCCATGCTGTTTGCTATAGAGACCGGCATGCGCGCCGGCGAGATAGTAGGACTGACGGCGGATCGGGTTTTCTTGGAAAGACGGTATGTGCGGCTGGTGGAGACCAAGAACGGCGACGCTCGAAACGTGCCGCTCTCGACCGATGCAGCCCAGATTCTTGGGCTACTAATGCCGGAGGAAGGGAAGAAGACGGGGGAGCCGGTGTTCGGCCTGACGAGCGCGATGCTGGACGCGCTGTTTCGGAAGTACCGCGGCAAGGCCAAGGTCGGATGCCCGGCGCTGGAGACGGTGCGTTTTCACGATACCCGGCATGAAGCGGTGTCGCGCCTTGCCCGTAAGCTCGACGTGCTCGACCTGGCCCGCATGATCGGGCACCGTGATATTCGCAGCCTGATGATCTACTACAACGAGCACGCATCTGATATTGCTGCGCGCCTGGACTAAGCCGACTTGCGTCGGCGGCCGGCTGGGCGAGCCGCCGGCAGGGTGCCACGGTTTTTCCGGACCCATTCAATAACCTCATCCGCAAACCAGCGCTTTTGCCCGCTCTTGGCGCCGGTGGCCAGAATCGCATTAGGGAACCCGGGGCGCGCGACGACAGACTGCTTAATCGTGAAGGCGGACAGGTCCAGCCACTCGGCGATATCGTCAGCTGACCAAATCGCAGGAGCATTGCCCTTTTCGAGCGAGATCACCAGTGCGTCGATGCGCTGTTCTAGGCGCTGCAATACTTCGTTTTCCATAGCAATTCCTTATCTATATAAATGATGAAGGGCCACCCTCAGGCAGCCCTCAAAACACAATTTCCGGATCGGACCAGCGTCCGCCCCACTCCGCCGTTTTGTCCGGCAGCCACTCCATGCGGGTGCAGCTCGTGCCCGGCGTCGGCGCCGGCTGCTCCGGGCCAAGGTAGATGACTGCGCCGTCTCGCCGCTGGATGTAGCGATAAATGGGCGCTTGCTGGTCAGCCACTGGAGCAGCCCTGGATCATCATCGCGGCGTCGATGGCCGCGTCTACTTCATCCCTATCAGTCGAGCGCTCGTGATATACGGGAATTTCTCTATCTGTCCCGCAGATTTCAAGCACGGTGCCTCGTTCTGTAAAGCACTCACCGATGTATGCATCTTGTGTCAGCCACCGATACCGCGCCGCGTCCTGCTCCAGCTCGGCGATGCGCGCTATCATCGCCAGGACCATGGCTGGATTGGCTGCCGCGATGAAGGCCATGTCCGCCGGAGTGGCCGCGCCGTTCGCTACGACATCGCCGTCAACGCGCCCACGGTTTGCGGCGGTTGTTCCGACTCGATGCCATCCGTTGCTGGTCTGGTATTCCCACGGCCCGGGCGTCGCCGCGCGCGCCAGGCTGGACAGCTCGGCCAGTTGTTCATTGGTGATCATGCTGCCTCCCCTTTCTTAATAGGTGCCCACCACCCGCGCCGGCACCGACCGGTGTAGCCGCATTCGCTGCACCCCGTACCGGTCCCGTGAGAGATGTCGTGCCCCTCGTAGCAGCCGCTGCAGGCCTGGCTCCAGGTTGCGGACTCGCAAACCTCGCCGTCGATAATCGCGTAAGCCTTCCTGCGATCCAGCCGCCGGCCCGCAATCCGGTCTGCTTCTTCGAAGGTGCTTGGGTGGTCGTCATGCTTGATGAACCCGTTCTCCGTCGTGGTGCTGAAGCGCTTGATTACGCTGCCAGCCATCACTCGCCCCCTTCCGCCTCTGCCGCCATGCGGGCGCCGGCCGCGCGGATTGCTGCGCCGATGTCGATGTTGCCGCCGGAGGCCTCGTACTCGCACTCGTCCCACTGCTGGGCGATCTGCTCGATCACGGCAGGCAGCTGCTGGGCCGGCGCCGGCGCTGGGCCTGTGAGGATGTAATCAACGAACAGCATGTCGCCCAGGCCGTCGCTCCCGTCGTAGTCATCTTCGACGGCAACTTGCTGAGTCGTCCCGTGGACTACACCCCAGCACACATTCTCGACGCCTTCGTCCCATCCATCGCCAGCCACCTCGCGGTACGCGTCGATGGCTGCCTGCGC